>NZ_JBEYZD010000105.1:1485-20684 GCF_040645895.1 Streptomyces olindensis
CGCGGCGTTCGCTCACCGCCCAACCCGTCGGGGTCCGGTGGCGAGGCTGATCAGCCCCGTCCCGGCTCGACGCGGTGTCTGGGGTTGACGGCGTTCGCTCACCGCCCAACCCGTCGGGGTCCGGTGGCGAGGCTGATCAGCCCCGTCCCGGCTCGACGCGGTGTCTGGGGTTGACGGCGTTCGGTCGCCGCCCAACCCGTCGGGGTCCGGTGGCGAGGCTGATCAGCCCCGTCCCGGCTCGACGGGGCGCCTGAGGTTGACGGCGTTCGCTCACCGCCCAGCCGTCGGGGTCCGATGGCGACGCTGATCAGCCCCGTCCTGGCCCGACGCGGCGCCTGAGGTTGACGGCGTTCCCTCGCCACCCAACCGCCGGCGCCCGATGACGACGCCGATCAGCCACGATCCAGCCCGTCCGGCGTTTGAGGACGACGGCGATCAGTCACCATCCAGCCCGAAGCGCGCCTGATGGCGACGCTGATCAGCCACATCCCGGCTCGACGCGGCGCCTGAGGTTGACGGCGTTCGCTCACCGCCCAACCCGTCGGGGTCCGATGGCGACGCCGATCAGCCCCGTCCCGGCTCGACGCGGCGCCTGGGGTTGACGGCGTTCGCTCACCGCCCAACCCGTCGGGGTCCGATGGCGACGCCGATCAGCCACGATCCAGCCCGTCCGGCGTTTGAGGACGACGGCGATCAGTCACCATCCAGCCCGAAGCGCGCCTGATGGCGACGCTGATCAGCCACATCCCGGCTCGACGCGGCGCCTGAGGTTGACGGCGTTCGCTCACCGCCCAGCCCGTCGGGGTCCGGTGGCGAGGCTGATCAGCCCCGTCCCGGCTCGACGGGGCGCCTGGGGTTGGCGGCGTTCGGTCGCCGCCCAACCCGTCGGGGTCCGGTGGCGACGCTGATCAGCCCCGTCCCGGCTCGACGGGGCGCCTGGGGTTGACGGCGTTCGGTCGCCGCCCAACCCGTCGGGGTCCGATGGCGACGCCGATCAGCCACGATCCAGCCCGTCCGGCGTTTGAGGACGACGCCGATCAGTCACCATCCAGCCCGAAGCGCGCCTGATGGCGACGCCGATCAGTCACCATCCAACCCGTCCGGCGTTTGAGGACAAGGCCGTTCAGGACGAAGCGGGGGCCTGGGGGCGGCAGCCCCCAGCACGGGCCGGGCAGCAACCGCCCAGCACTACGAAACCCGCGGCACCCCGGAGGACCCCCGCACCATCAATTCCCCCCGCACCGACGCGATCCCCCCGGGCGGCGCCTCCTCCCGCCCCATGGCGATCCGCCCGGCCCGAGCCCCGGCCTCCGCGAGCGGCAACCGTACCGTCGTCAGCGACGGCACCGCGTCGATGCTGAACGGCAGGTCGTCGAACCCCGCCACCGACACGTCCTCCGGAATCCGCAGCCCGGAGTCCCGCAGCGCCGCACACGCCCCCAGCGCGACGGAGTCGTTCGCCGCGACGACCGCCGTCAGCGACGGATCCCGCCGCAGCAGCTCCAGCGTCGCCTCGTAGCCGGAGCGGCGGTCGTAGCGCCCGTGCACCGTCCAGCGCGGGTCCTCCTCGATCCCGTGCGCGGCCAGCGCCGCCCGGTGCCCCTCCAGCCGGTGCCGCGTCGTCGTCCGTTCCTCCGGCCCCGCGATGTACCCCAGCCGCCGGTGCCCGAGCCCGATCAGGTGCTCGGTCAGCTCCTGCCCGCCCCCGCGGTTGTCGAAGGTCAGCGCGATCGCCCCGGTCTCCGGCGCCGGCGGGCGCCCGCACAGCACGACCCGCGTCCCGGCGTCCGCCAGCTTCCGCACCTTCGCGTCCATCGCCGCCTTGTGCGAGGCGTCCTCGATCGCGCCGCCGGTGAGCACCACGGCCGCCGCCCGCTGCCGCTGCAGCAGCGTGAGGTACGTCAGCTCCCGCTCCGGTGAGCCGCCCGTGTTGCAGACCACGGCGAGTCTCTCCCCGCCCGCACGGCCGCCCGGCCCGCCGATCTCGGCCTGGATCGCGCTCGCCATGATCCCGAAGAACGGGTCGGCGATGTCGTTCACCAGGATCCCGACCAGGTCGGAGGTGGCGGCGGCCAGGGCGCTCGCGGGTCCGTTGAGTACGTAGTCCAGCTCGTCCACGGCCTTCAGCACCCGCTCACGGGTGGAGGCGGCCACGGGGTAGTTCCCGTTCAGCACGCGCGACACCGTCGCGGGGGAGACCTGTGCGCGGGCCGCCACATCCGCCAGGGTCACCGTCATCTCGTCGTCCTCCGGTCGCGCATCTCGTCATCCGCCTGCCTACACACCCATACCGGTGACCGTGGTTCCGACGGACCTATGGCCATGGTTTGTGCAGACCTTAAGCCCCCGAGCCCCGGTTGTTCGCCCCCTCGAACAACTCGTCCTGGTCACGGTCTTGTCCGGACCGCGGTTCAGAGGCTAGCTTCTCCGTATGTAGAAAGCGCTTGCTGTAGCGCTCACCAGTCCACCGGGTGGCTCACCGGCCCCGGGCGACGGGTGGGGCGTACGCGGCGCGACGACCGCGTACGAAGGGAACGACGTGACACGCAAGACGGTGCGTATCGCCATGAACGGCGTGACCGGGCGCATGGGCTACCGCCAGCACCTGGTCCGCTCCATCCTCGCCCTGCGCGAGCAGGGCGGCCTCGACCTCGGCGACGGCACCGTGCTGTGGCCCGAGCCGATCCTCGTCGGCCGCCGCGAGCACGCGCTCAGGGCGCTGGCGGAGCAGCACGGGCTGGAGCACGTCTCCACCGACCTGGACGCGGTCCTCGCCGACGAGACGGTGGACATCTACTTCGACGCGCAGGTCACCTCCGCCCGCGAGGAGGCGCTCAAGAAGGCCATCGCCGCGGGCAAGCACATCTACACCGAGAAGCCGACCGCCACGGGCCTCGACGGCGCTCTCGACCTCGCCCGCCTGGCCGACGAGGCCGGCATCAAGCACGGCGTCGTCCAGGA
Source organism: Streptomyces olindensis (assembly GCF_040645895.1). Classification (NCBI taxonomy): domain Bacteria; kingdom Bacillati; phylum Actinomycetota; class Actinomycetes; order Kitasatosporales; family Streptomycetaceae; genus Streptomyces; species Streptomyces olindensis. Next base: position 4,447 of record NZ_JBEYZD010000105.1, read on the forward strand.
CAAGCTCTTCCTCCCCGGCCTGCTGAAGCTGAAGCGCCTCATCGACGGCGGCTTCTTCGGCCGGATCCTGTCCGTGCGCGGCGAGTTCGGCTACTGGGTCTTCGAGGGCGACTGGCAGGCCGCCCAGCGCCCGTCCTGGAACTACCGGGCCGAGGACGGCGGCGGCATCGTCGTCGACATGTTCCCGCACTGGGAGTACGTGCTGCACGAGCTGTTCGGCCGCGTGAAGTCCGTCCAGGCCATCGCCACCACCCACATCCCGGAGCGCTGGGACGAGAACGGCAAGCCCTACGACGCGACGGCCGACGACGCCGCGTACGGCATCTTCGAGCTCGACGGCGGCGCCATCGCCCAGATCAACTCCTCCTGGGCGGTCCGCGTCAACCGCGACGAGCTGGTGGAGTTCCAGGTCGACGGCACCGAGGGCTCCGCGGTCGCGGGCCTCAGGAACTGCCGGGTCCAGCACCGGTCGGCGACCCCGAAGCCGGTGTGGAACCCGGACATCCCCGCCACGGAGGTCTTCCGCGACCAGTGGCAGGAGGTCCCGGACAACCAGGACTTCGACAACGGCTTCAAGGCCCAGTGGGAGCTGTTCCTCAAGCACGTCTACGCCGACGCCCCCTACCACTGGGACCTGCTGGCCGGTGCCCGCGGTGTCCAGCTCGCCGAGCTGGGCCTGAAGTCCTCGGCCGAGGGCCGCCGCCTCGACGTCCCGGAGATCTCGCTGTGACCATCCGACTCCCGGACAGCGGCGGGACGCTGCGGACGTATGAGCCCCGCACCGAACCCCTCGTCGTGACGTCCGGCACCCCGTTCACCTCCCGCACGGTCTTCTCGGCGGCGCACGTCGTCGCCGACCCGTACGCGGACGTCTCCCCCGACTCGCCCGCCGCCGTCGACTGGGACGCCACGCTCGCCTTCCGCCGCCACCTCTGGTCGCACGGGCTGGGCGTCGCCGAGGCCATGGACACCGCCCAGCGCGGCATGGGCCTGGACTGGACGGGCGCGGCGGAGCTGATCCGCCGGTCGGCGGCCGAGGCCAAGTCGGTCGGCGGCCTGATCGCCTGCGGCGTGGGCACGGACCAGCTGTCCGTCACCGAGGTCGGCTACCCGTACGGCCTGGCGGAGATCCGCGCCGCGTACGAGGAACAGCTCGCTGTCGTCGAGGAGTCGGGCGCGCAGGCGATCCTGATGGCCTCCCGGGCCCTGGCCGCGGTCGCCAAGGGGCCGGAGGACTACCTGGAGGTCTACGGCCATCTGCTCCGTCAGGCGTCCGAGCCGGTCATCCTGCACTGGCTGGGCCCGATGTTCGACCCCGCGCTGGAGGGCTACTGGGGCGCCACGGACCTGGACGCCGCGACCCGCACGTTCCTGGACGTCATCGCCGCGCATCCCGACAAGGTCGACGGCATCAAGGTCTCCCTGCTGGACGCCCAGCGCGAGATCGACATCCGCCGCCGGCTGCCGCAGGGCGTCCGTTGCTACACGGGCGACGACTTCAACTACCCCGAGCTGATCGCGGGCGACGAGCAGGGCTTCAGCCACGCCCTGCTGGGCATCTTCGACCCGCTGGGCCCGCTGGCGGCGCAGGCGGTCCGGGTCCTGGACACAGGCGACGTGCGGGGCTTCCGGGGGCTGCTGGACCCGACGGTCGAGCTGTCCCGCCACCTCTTCCAGACGCCCACCCGCTTCTACAAGACGGGCGTGGTCTTCCTGGCCTGGCTCGCCGGCCACCAGTCGCACTTCACGATGGTCGGCGGCCTGCAGTCGGCCCGCTCGCTGCCGCACTTCGCGAAGGCGTACGAACTGGCTGACGGGCTGGGCCTGTTCCCGGACCCGAAGCTGGCGGAGGAGCGGATGAAGACCCTGCTGAGCGTGTACGGAGTGGACCAGTGAGCACCGCGGGGCTGGAGCGCTTCTCCATCAACCAGATGACGGTGAAGCAGCTGTCGATGCCGGAACTGGTCGACGGGTGCGGCCGGTTGGGCATCCGCAACGTCGGCCTGTGGCGCGAGCCGGTGCAGTCGTACGGCCTGGAGGCCACGGCGAAGCTGGTCCGCGACGCGGGGCTGACGGTGACGACGTTGTGCCGGGGCGGCTTCTTCACGGCGATCGACCCGGGGGAGCGGGCCGAGGCCCTGGCCGACAACCGCCGGGCGATCGACGAGGCGGCGACGCTCGGCACGGACACCCTGGTCCTGGTCTCGGGCGGCCTCCCGGCGGGCTCCAAGGACCTGCACGGGGCGCGGGAGCGCATCGCGGACGCCCTGTCGGAGCTGGGCCCGTACGCGGAGCGGCACGGCGTCCGCCTCGCGATCGAGCCGCTGCACCCCATGTACGCCTCGGACCGCTGCGTGGTGTCGACGCTGGGGCAGGCCCTCGACCTGGCGGAGCGCTTCCCGGCGCAGCAGGTCGGCGTCACGGTCGACACGTACCACATCTGGTGGGACGACACGGCTCCCGCGCAGATCGCCCGGGCGGGCGAGGGCGGCCGCATCCACACCTTCCAGCTCGCCGACTGGACGACCCCCCTCCCGGAGGGCGTGCTGACCGGCCGGGGCCAGATCGGCGACGGCGCGATCGACATGCGCGAGTGGCAGGGCTACGTGGAGGCCGCGGGCTACACCGGCGCCATCGAGGTCGAGCTGTTCAACGACGGGTTGTGGGCCCGGGACGGCCAGGAGGTCCTGGCCGAGACGGCGGCGCGGTTCGTCGAGCACACCCGGTAGGCACGGCCCGGCACCAGGCGCGCTGCCCTGCCCCGGGCTGGGGGCGGGGCGGCGGCCGGTGCTCCGGAGCCGGTCGGTCATTCGCCGCCCGGCTTGCCGAACTCCTCGATCAGCACCGGGTACTGCTCCTTGCCGTGCCCGGCGGCGATCGCACGGTCGGCCATCGCCTTGATCAGCTTCGGCAGTTCGGCGTTGACACCCACCGCCTCGCTCTCCTCGACGAGGTGGGCCATCGCACGCGCGTCGGTCTCCAGGGCCGACACCTCGGCCGGGAACGAGCCGCTGTCGATCTGCTCGGCGTAACCGGGCAGCCACTCGGCCACCCCGGCGGCGATCTGCCGGGCGAACGGCGCGAAGGTCCCGGCGTCGACACCGGCCGTCCTGAGCAGGGCCGTGCCCTGGAGCCAGGCGTTCAGCACGCTCCACATCATGGCCAGGCCGGCCACGTCGTACAGGGACGCGAGCCCGTGGTCCGCGCCCAGGTAGGTGACGGTGCCGAGTGCGCCGAGCGCGGACTCGTACTCCTGGAAGTCCGCCTGTGCGCCGCTGTGCAGGATCATCGCCTCGGCGGTCCCGATCGCCGGCGGCACGGCCATGATGGCGCCGTCCAGGTAACGGGCGCCGCGCTGCCCGGCCCAGCGGGCGGCCTCCCGGGCCTGGGCCGAATCGCCCGAGGTCAGGTTGACCAGCATCGCGCCGTCCAGGTCGACACCGTCCGCGCCGAGCAGGTCGCGCACGGCCGCGTAGTCGGTGAGGCAGACGACCGTCAGGGAGCCCGCCGCGACGGCGTCGCCGACCGAGGGGGCGAGGCGCGCGCCCTCGGCCACCAGCGGGTCGGCCTTGGACGCCGTCCGGTTCCACACGGTCGTCGGGTGCCCGGCGCGCAGGAACGCGGCGGCGAGTGCCTGGCCCATCAGTCCAAGTCCGATGACGGATACGGGAGTTCGGGGTGCGTTGTCCTTGTTCATGACAGCATCGTCAACGTTGATACCGGTGTGAAGGTCAAGGGGGATTCTCGATGCGGATCGGGGAATTGAGCCGGCGGACGGGCGTCCACACCCACCAGCTGCGCTACTACGAGGCACAGGGGCTGCTGGAGGCGGACCGCGGCGCGAACGGCTACCGCGAGTACGACGAGAGCGCCGTGCTGCGGGTGAAGCAGATCCGGCACCTGCTGGGCGCCGGCCTGTCCTCCGAGGACATCGCGTACGTGCTGCCCTGCGCGGTCGGGGAGGCACCGGCCCTGCCCGGCTGCCCCGAGCTGCTGGCCGCGATGCGGTCACGACTGCGGCGGCTGGACGACCAGATGGCCCGGCTCGCCCGCTCCCGCGACGCCCTCACCGGATACATCGAGGCGGCGGAGCGCGTGGGCGGCGAGAGCTACCCGCCCCTCGACGACACCGACCTGGCCGCCGTGCCCGCCTGACCCGGGGCGTGGGCCCGGCGTGCGCGGCCCGGGCATGACCAGGGAGGTAATTGAAGGCCCGCGCACACCGGCGGCACCCTCTGCGCCATGTCCTCCCTCTGCATCGGCGCCGTCGCCCTGTTCTTCCTGGGCATGGGCCTCTACGGCCTGGCCGCCCCCAGCGCGCTCGTCCGCCCCTTCGGCATCGAACTGACCCTCCCGGAGGCCCGTGCCGAAGTCCGGGCCGTCTACGGGGGGTTCGGCGTCGCCGTCGGCGCCCTCCTGGCCTGGGCGGCGCTCGGCGACCCCGGCGATCTGCGGTCGGGGGTGGTCCTCACGGTCGCGGTGTCGCTGGCGGGGATGGCGTTCGGGCGACTCGTGGCCCGTGCGGTGGAGCGCCCGTCGGCGTCCTTCCCGTCCTGGTTCTACTTCTGGGCCGAGTCGCTCGGTGCCGCGCTGCTGATCGCCTGCGTGTGACCCTGCCGCACTCGCCCCGTCCTGTCCTGCCCCGGCAAGCGGGGCGAGCGGCCGGGCGTCAGTCCGCCTTGCCGCGGCGGGCGTACGCGCGAGCCGCCCGTGCCCGGTCGCCGCAGCGGGTCGAGCACCAGTGGCGGCGGCCGTGGCGGAGCAGGAAGCGGTTGCAGGGCGGGGAGCCGCAGGCGGTGAGGCGTTCGGCGTCGGGGGAGGTGAGCAGGTCGGCGGCGTCGGCGGCGAGGGTGGCCAGGGCCAGATCGACGATCGCGGTGGTGGGGTGGGGAGCCGTGCGGTAGGGGCCGGTCTTGTCGTCCCAGCGCAGCAGCGGGGCCGTCGGAACCCTGGTCATCGCGTCGTTGACGGCCGCCACCGCCGCGGGCAGGGCGGGCACGCCGTCGGCGCGGGCGGCGAACAGGGACCTGACCTGTTCGCGCAGTGACCGCAGCTGGGCCGCGCACATCTCCCGCATGCCGGCGTCGGCCGGGGCGAGGCCTCGCTGGGTCAGCCAGTGGTTCGCCTGCGCGGGGGTGCCCAGGAGGTCGAACGTGCGCCCGCCGGGCATGGCGATCGCGGTGTTGGCGAGGGCCAGGGAGGGGTGCTCCTCCTCGCCGTGCGCGCGCGGCGGGGCGGGTTGCTCGGTCACGGACTCCTGCATGTTTCTCATGGTACGGCTTGCCTGTATCCGTGAGAAGAGGCTACGGTCTTCTCACGGTTCGATCGCTTCTATCCGTGAGGTGCTGCATGTCTTCCGTTCCCCTGGCGACCGACTTCCCCGTCCGCGTTCTCGGCGGCCCGACCGCCTTCTTCGAGTACGGAGGCCTGCGCTTCCTGACCGACCCGACCTTCGACGCCCCCGGCGACTACAGCCGGCCCGGGGCTCCGGTCCTGACCAAGACCGCGCCCGCCGCCGGCAGCCCCGCCGACCTCGGCCGCATCGACGTGGTCCTGCTCTCCCACGACGAGCACGCCGACAACCTGGACACCTCCGGCCGGGCCCTGCTCGCCGGCATACCGCTGACGCTGACCACGCCCGGCGGCGGCGAGCGCCTGCGCGAGAGCCTGGGCGACAAGGTCAAGGGCCTGGCCGACTGGGAGTCCGTCGAAGTGGACCGGCCCGGCGGCGGCACGGTCACCGTCACCGGCGTCCCGGCCCTGCACGGCCCCGGCCCCCGCGAGGAGGTCGAGCCGTTCACCGGCCAGGTCGTCGGCTTCGTCCTGACCGGCGAGGGCCTGCCCACCGTCTACGTCAGCGGCGACAACGCCTCACTCGACGCGGTCCGTGAGATCGCCGGCCGCTTCGCCCCCGTCGACACCGCCGTGCTCTTCGCCGGCGCGCCCCGCTTCCCCGTCCTCTTCGACAACCAGGTCCTCGTCCTGGACAGCGCCATGGCCGCCGAGGCCGCCCGGATCCTCGGGGCCCGCCGCGTCGTCCCCGTCCACTACGACAGCTGGTCCCACTTCACCGAAGGCGGCGACGCGCTGGAGGCCGCTTTCACCGCCGCCGGGCTCGCCGACCGGCTGGACTGGGGCAAGGGCGCCTGACCTGCCGTCACTTGCGCCAGAACAGGTGGTGGATCACCCCGCTCGGACTCGGCACGACATCGCGGTGGAAGCGGTCGAGCAGTTCCTCGGGCGACTCCCACAGCCGTGAGCCGGACCCGAGCACCACGCCGGGCGACACCGCCACGTGCAGCGTGTCCACCAGGTCGGCGTCGAGGAACTCCCGGACGGTGGCCGCCCCGCCGCCGAGCCGGACGTCCTTGCCGCCGGCCGCCTTGCGCGCCTGCTCCAGGACCTCGGCCGGGTCGCCGCCGACGAAGTGGAACGTGGTGTCGGAGAGGGTGAACGAGGGCCGCTCGTAGTGGGTCATCACGAACACCGGCGTGTGGAACGGGGGTTCCTCGCCCCACCAGCCCTTCCACTCGTGGTCCTGCCACGGGCCGCGGTGCGGGCTGAACTTGTTGCGGCCCATGATCTCCGCGCCGATGTTGTGGTGGAAGTCCCGCACCAGGTAGTCGTCCAGGCCGCGGCTCCCGCCCGGGTCGGTGCGGTTCGGCCAGCTCGCGGTCGCGCCGGCCCAGGCGAACATCGTCCCCGGGTCGGCGTGTCCGAACGGACGCTCCAGGCTCTGGCCTTCGCCGGCACCGAATCCGTCACTCGAGACGTTGAAGTTCTGCACGCGCAGCAGCTGGGACACAGCGTTCCTCCTGTGGTCGACGAGAGGGAAGACCGCCCGGGCCGGCGAAACTCATCGGCCCGGGCCCGGCGGCCCCCCCCGCTCACCCGGCCTGCGCCACCACGTGGTCGATCACCCGCTGGAAGTCCTCACTCGGCGAGAACTCCACGAACTCGCTGTCCTCCAGGGCCACCGGCACATGTCCGGGACCCCAGTAGTAGGCCTGCCCCGCCACGTACTCCTCCTCGCCGGCGGCCGTGTGCATCCTGATCCGGCCCTTCAGCAGGTAGCCCCAGTGCGGGCACTGGCACGCGTCGTCGGGCATGCCCTTGAGGGCCGGGCCCATGTCGGTGCCCCGGGGAAGGGTGATGTAGCCGACCGACATGCCGCCGCCGATCGGCATGATCCGCAGTTCCACTCCGTCGCCCTCGAGCGCGACGGGCACGTCGTTCCGGGTCGCCGCCGTCATGATTCCTCCGCTCCGGCCCGCCGGGCCTGGAAAAAAGGGCTCCCCCTCTCCAGCGTGGACCGCCGGTGGACCGCCCGCGACATCACGATCCGGTCAAGAGGTACCGCGGGGGTCTTGATTTACCGCCGTGTAATCGATTCCATCCACGCGTTGGTGTAATCGATTCCACGAACCTGTTCCGGGTTCCGTTTCCACAAGGAGGTGGAGCGGCGGTGGCCAGCATCAAGGACGTCGCTGCCGAGGCCGGCGTCTCCGTCGCCACGGTCTCGCGCGTCCTGAACGACCACCCGTCGGTCAGCGCCGACGCGCGCACCCGCGTGCTCGCCGCCGTCGAGGCCCTGGGCTACCGCCCGAACGCCGTCGCCCGCTCGCTGCGCACCGACCAGACCCACACCCTCGGCCTGGTCATCAGCGACGTGATGAACCCGTACTTCACCGAACTGGCCCGCTCCGTCGAGGAGGAGGCCCGCGCGCTCGGCTACAGCGTCATCATCGGCAACGCCGACGAGCGGCCCGGCCTCCAGGACCACCACGTGCGCACCCTCCTGGACCGGCGCATCGACGGCCTGCTCGTCTCGCCCACGGACGGCGGCTCGCCGCTGATGCTGGACGCCGCGCGGGCCGGGACGCCCATGGTGTTCGTGGACCGGTGGATCCCCGGCGTGGACGTGCCCGTCGTCCGCGCGGACGGCCGGGCCGCCGTACGGGACCTCGTGACGCATCTGCACGGGCTCGGGCACCGGCGGCTCGCGATCATCGCCGGTCCCGCGGCGACCACGACCGGCCGGGAGCGCGTGGAGGCCTTCCGCGAGGCGCTCGCCGCGTGCGGCCTGGAACTCCCCGACGCCTACATAGGGCAGGGCGACTTCCAGGCCGAGAGCGGGCGCCGGGTCACCGAGGGCTTCCTCGACCTGGCCGAGCCGCCCGAGGTCGTCTTCGCGGCCGACAACCTGATGGCGCTCGGCGCGCTGGACGCCGTACGCGCGCGTGGACTGCGCGTGCCGGACGACATCGCGCTGGCCGCGTTCGACGACATCCCGTGGTTCGTGCACACCGACCCGCCGATCACGGCGGTCGCCCAGCCCACGGGCGAGCTGGGCCGGGCCGCCGTACGGGCCCTGGTCGACCGCATCGAAGGACGGCCGGGCGAATCCGTCACCCTCCCCGCCCGGCTCGTCGTACGCCGCTCCTGCGGCGAGAACCCCACCCCAGTGCAAAGGAGCACGTCGTGAGCAACGCGGACGAGTTGCTGCGCATCGAGGGCATACGGAAGACCTTCCCGGGTGTGGTCGCGCTGGACGGCGTCGACTTCTCCTTGCGCCGGGGCGAGGTGCACGTGCTGCTCGGTGAGAACGGCGCGGGCAAGAGCACGCTGATCAAGATGCTCTCCGGTGCCTACACGCCCGACGCCGGGCGGATCCTGGTCGGCGGCGAGGAGACGCGCATCCAGAGCGCGCAGGACTCCGAGCGGCTCGGGATCGCCACCATCTACCAGGAGTTCAACCTCGTACCCGATCTGACGGTCGCCGAGAACATCTTCCTCGGGCGCCAGCCCCGCCGCTTCGGGATGATCGACCGCAAGCGGATGGAGGCGGACGCCGAGGTCCTGCTGAAGCGCGTCGGCGTGAACGTGTCGCCCCGCGCGCGGGTCCGCGAACTCGGCATCGCCCGCCTGCAGATGGTCGAGATCGCGAAGGCGCTCAGCCTGGACGCAAGCGTGCTGATCATGGACGAGCCGACCGCCGTGCTCACCTCCGAGGAGGTCGAGAAGCTCTTCGCGATCGTGCGCACCCTGCGCGAGGACGGCGTCGGGATCGTCTTCATCACGCACCACCTGGAGGAGATCGCCGCCCTCGGCGACCGCGTGACGGTCATCCGGGACGGCAGGAGCGTCGGCCAGGTGCCCGCCGCCACCCCCGAGGACGAGCTGGTCCGCCTCATGGTGGGGCGCTCGATCGAGCAGCAGTACCCGCGCGAACGGCCCGAGAAGGGCGCCGCGTTGCTCACCGTCGAGGGCCTCACCCGGGACGGCGTCTTCCACGACGTCACCTTCGAGGTGCACGCCGGTGAGGTCGTCGGCATCGCGGGCCTGGTCGGGGCCGGACGGACCGAGGTGGTCCGGGCGGTCTTCGGGGCCGACCCGTACGACAAGGGCAGTGTGAAGGTCTCCGGCGCCTCGATCGCCAAGTACGACGTCAACGCGGCGATGACCGCGGGCATCGGCCTCGTCCCCGAGGACCGCAAGGGCCAGGGCCTGGTGCTGGACGCGTCGGTGGAGGAGAACCTCGGTCTGGTGACCCTGCGGTCGGCCACGCGCGCGGGGCTCGTCGACCTCAAGGGCCAGCGCGAGGCGGCCGAGCGGATCGCCGGGCAGCTCGGCGTGCGGATGGCCGGACTCGGCCAGCACGTGCGCACGCTGTCCGGCGGCAACCAGCAGAAGGTCGTCATCGGCAAGTGGCTGCTCGCCGACACCAAGGTGCTGATCCTCGACGAGCCGACGCGCGGCATCGACGTCGGCGCCAAGGTCGAGATCTACCAGCTCGTCAACGAACTCACCGCCGCCGGCGCGGCCGTCCTGATGATCTCCAGCGACCTGCCCGAGGTGCTCGGCATGAGCGACCGGGTGCTGGTGATGGCCCAGGGCCGGATCGCCGGTGAACTCTCCGCCGACGAGGCGACCCAGGACGCCGTGATGGCCCTCGCCGTAAGCAACCCCAGCACTGACAAGGAGGCCTCCCGTGGCCACTGACACGCTCAAGAGCACGACGGGCGCGGGTGGCGCCTCGGGAGGCCTGCGCCGCCTCCTGCTCGACAACGGCGCGCTCACCGCGCTCATCGTCCTCGTCATCGCGATGTCGGCCCTGTCCGGCGACTTCCTGACGACGGACAACCTCCTCAACGTCGGTGTCCAGGCGGCCGTGACCGCCATCCTCGCCTTCGGCGTCACCTTCGTGATCGTCTCGGCGGGCATCGACCTGTCCGTCGGCTCGGTCGCCGCGCTGTCGGCCACGGTCCTCGCCTGGAGCGCCACCTCGGCGGGCGTCCCCGTCGTCCTCGCCGTGCTCCTCGCCATAGCGACGGGCATCGTCTGCGGCCTGGTCAACGGCATCCTGATCTCCTACGGCAAGCTGCCGCCGTTCATCGCCACGCTCGCCATGCTGTCCGTGGCCCGCGGCCTGTCCCTGGTGATCTCCGAGGGCTCCCCGATCGCCTTCCCCGACTCGGTCTCGCACCTCGGCGACACCCTCGGCGGCTGGCTGCCGGTGCCGGTCCTGGTCATGATCGTGATGGGCCTGATCGCCGCGTTCGTGCTCGGCCGGACCTACATCGGCCGCTCCATGTACGCGATCGGCGGCAACGAGGAGGCCGCGCGGCTGTCCGGCCTGCGCGTGAAGAAGCAGAAGCTCGCCATCTACGCCTTCTCCGGCGTCTTCGCCGCCGTCGCCGGTGTCGTCCTGGCCGCCCGCCTCTCCTCCGCGCAGCCCCAGGCCGCCGACGGCTACGAGCTGGACGCGATCGCCGCGGTCGTCATCGGCGGCGCCTCCCTCGCGGGCGGCACGGGCAAGGCGTCCGGCACGCTCATCGGCGCGCTGATCCTGGCCGTGCTGCGCAACGGGCTGAACCTGCTGAACGTCTCCGCGTTCTGGCAGCAGGTCGTCATCGGTGTCGTCATCGCGCTCGCGGTGCTGTTCGACACGCTGCGGCGCAAGGCGGGGGCGACCCCGGTGGCGGCCGGTGCCTCCGGCGGCGGCAAGGGCAGGCAGGCGGCGACGTACGGGCTCGCGGCCGTCGTCACGGTCGCGATCGTCGGCGCCACGTCCTTCCTGCACAACGGCTCCTCCTCCGCGTCCGCCCCGAAGATGGGCCTGTCGCTGTCCACCCTCAACAACCCCTTCTTCGTGCAGATCCGGGCCGGCGCCCAGGCCGAGGCGAAGCGGCTGGGCATCGACCTGACCGTCACGGACGCCCAGAACGACGCCTCCCAGCAGGCCAACCAGCTGCAGAACTTCACCAGTTCGAACCTGGGCGCGATCATCGTCAACCCCGTGGACTCGGACGCCGCGAGCAACTCGGTGAAGGCCGCCGACCAGGCGAAGATCCCGGTCGTCGCGGTGGACCGGACCGTCAACGACGCGGCGGTGGACACCCTGGTCGCCTCCGACAACGTGGCCGGCGGCGAGCTCGCGGCCAAGTCCATCGCCGAGAAGCTGGGCGGCGAGGGCAAGATCGTGATCCTCCAGGGCCAGGCGGGCACGTCCGCGGCCCGCGAGCGCGCCGAGGGCTTCGCCAAGGGGCTCAAGGCCTACCCGGGCATCCGGGTCGTGGCCCAGCAGCCCGCCGACTTCGACCGCACCAAGGGCCTCGACGTGATGTCGAACCTGCTCCAGGCCCACCCGGACGTCCAGGGCGTCATCGCCGCCAACGACGAGATGGCCCTCGGCGCGATCAAGGCGCTGGGCTCCAAGGCCGGCAAGTCGGTCTCGGTGGTCGGCTTCGACGGCACGCCTGACGGACTGAAGGCGGTCGAGGGCGGCACGCTGTACGCGTCCGTGGCGCAGCAGCCGTCCCAGCTCGGCAAGATCGCCGTGGACAACGCCCTGAAGGCGCTCCAGGGCAAGGAGGTCGAGCAGACGGTGAAGGTGCCGGTGAAGGTGGTCACGAAGGAGAACGTGGCCGGCTTCAGCGGCTGACATCGGGGAAGGGCGGGCGGTCGCACGGCTGGTGGGACCGCCCGCCCATGTCACTCACGTGGGGAGACAACTCATGTACGACTACGACCTCCTGGTCGTCGGGTCGGCCAACGCCGATTTGGTGATCGGAGTCGAGCGCCGGCCCGGTGCCGGCGAGACTGTGCTCGGCTCCGACCTGGCCGTCCACCCGGGCGGCAAGGGCGCGAACCAGGCGGTCGCCGCCGCCCGGCTCGGCGCCCGTACGGCCCTGCTGGCCCGGGTCGGCGACGACGACCACGGCCGGCTGCTGCTGGCCTCGCAGCGGGAGGCCGGCGTCGACACGGTGGGCGTCCTGGTGGGCGACGCGCCGACCGGCGTCGCCCTGATCACGGTCGACCCGTCCGGGGACAACAGCATCGTCGTCTCGCCGGGCGCGAACGGCCGGCTGACCCCCGAGGACGTGAGCGCCGCCGGGTGCCTGTTCCAGAGCTCCAAGGTGGTCTCGACGCAGCTGGAGATCCCGCTGGAAACGGTGGTGGAGGTCGTACGGAACCTGGCACCGGACAGCCGCTTCGTCCTCAACCCCTCCCCGCCGCGCCCCCTCCCCCCGGAGGTGCTGGCGGCCTGCGACCCGCTCATCGTCAACGAGCACGAGGCCAAGGTGATCCTGGGCGGCTCGGCCGTCGGGGACACCCCCGAGGACTGGGCGCGGATCCTGCTCGCGAAGGGCCCGCGGTCGGTGGTGGTGACGCTGGGCTCGGAGGGCGCGCTGGTGGCGTCGGCGGCAGGGGTGTCCCGGGTCGCGCCGGTGAAGGTCCACGCGGTGGACACGACGGGCGCGGGCGACGCGTTCACCGCTGCGCTGGCCTACCGGCTGGGGGCGGGGGAGCCCCTGGCGGAGGCGGCGGCGTACGCGGCGCGGGTGGGCGCGGCGACGGTGACGAAGGAGGGCGCGCAGGCGTCCTTCCCGACGGCGGAGGAGGTCGCTGAGCTGTGAAGAAGGCCGGAATACTGAACCGTCACCTCGCCGGTGCGCTGGCCGGACTCGGCCACGGCGACGGGGTGCTCGTCTGCGACGCGGGCATGCCCATCCCCGACGGCCCCCGGGTGGTGGACCTGGCCTTCCGGGCCGGGGTGCCGGCGTTCGCCGAGGTGCTGGACGGCCTGCTGGCCGAGCTGGTCGTCGAAGGGGCGACGGCGGCGGAGGAGGTACGGCGGGCCAACCCGCGGGCCGCCGAGCTGCTGGACGGGCACTTCCCCGCACTGGAGCTCGTCCCGCACGAGCGGCTCAAGGAACTGTCGGCGGGTGCCCGCCTGATCGTCCGCACGGGCGAGGCACGGCCGTACGCCAACGTCCTGCTGCGCTGCGGCGTCTTCTTCTGACCGCCGTTCACCGAGATGTATTCGAGGGGCCCGGTCCGTCGACCGGGCCCCTCGGCTTTCCCCTCCCGTCAGGAGCCCCCGCGATCCCCCCGGATCCCCCTCCAGAAGTCCTGACACCAAGTACGACCCCCGAAGGGCCGGAAGGGTTGCACGGTCGGGTAAGAAATTCTTGCCGGATCCTTACGGACCCCCGCGCCGGTGCCGGAGAGGGTGCCCTAGGTTGACGGCATGGGCCTCTTCGACAAGCTGACCGGAACCGCCTGTCCGGACGACGGTGTCGTTCCGCGCCCGGTCGGGGAGGTGCGGGCGGCCCTGCTCGGTCTCAACGGACCCGACGTGCCGTACGTCGTCCGCGACGGCGCCGCGGAGGGCGCCGACGTGGTGGCGGAGTGGCGGCTGGCCGAGCCCGCCTGGCAGACCCACTTCGTCCAGTCCCGACTCAGTCGTGCCGTCCGGTTCCGGATGCGCTTCGTCGAGGACGAGCACGAGGTGCGCGTCGTCGAGGAGGGGCGGGAGGTCACCCGGGTCGGGAACCCGCCGAGGCTCAGCATCTCGCGGCAGTACACGCGCGGCCCCGACAGGACCGTCTCCCGCCACTACACGATCGGGCGCGGGGAGAGCGGCCGCCTGGAAGCCACGGAGACGTTCCGCTTCGACAGCGCCGAACTGCGCGACCCCCTGCGGGACACCGTCCTCACGTCGGGCTGGACGTGGCGGGGCGTGGTGTTCGGCAGACTGTGAGCACGCGGGTGAGTCCGCCGTCGTCCTCCTCGATGTCCCGGACGTGCGCGAACCCGAGCCTGCCCAGCAGCCGCAGCGAAGCCTCGTTCCGCGCGTCCACGGTCGCGTGCACCTCGGCGAGCCCGAGGGTCTCGAAGCCGTACGCCACGAGCGCCTCGGCCAGCTCCGTCCCGAGCCCGCCGCCCCAGGCCTCGGGGGACAGGGCGTAGACGATCTCGTGGCCGTCGACCTGGTCGGTCCGCTTGATCTCGGCGTGCCCGACCAGCAGCCCACCGCGCCGGACGGCCCACACGACGAACAGCCCCCGCGCGTACACCTTGCTGAAGACCCGCCCGAACAGGGCCCGGGTCTCGGCCTCGGAAGCGGGACCGTCCCCCATCCACCGGGACACCCGGGTGTCCTGGAACAGGGCGACGAAGCCGTCTTCGTCGTCCGGGGTGTAGGGGGTGAGGAGGAGGCGGCGAGTGCGCAGGGCCGGGGGCAGGGGGGCGCTCACTCGACGCCGCCGAGCTGATCGGCCCAGACGTAGCTCTCGGGCAGCAACTCCTTGACCGGAACGGCCCGGACCCCGTCACCCGTGCCGACGATGACCTCGACGGCGGGAAAGTAGTCGAGAAGAACCTGCCGGCAACGCCCGCACGGCGGCACGACCCCCCGGCCGCGGTCGCCCACGGCGACGACGGTGTCCAGCTCGTACACCCCCTGGGCGGCTGCCACGCCGATGAGCGTCAGCTCGGCGCAGGGCCCTCCGGTGAAGTGGTAGACGTTCACCGCGGTCACGATCCGCCCGTCCCGGGCACGCCCCGCGGCGGCCATGGTGTGCCTCTCGCCCCGGCACCGCGTACGGGCGACGTCCGCCGCGGCCCGGACGAGCTCATGGTCGACGGGGTGGGTCTGCGTGGTCATCGGCTCTGCTTTCGTCTTTCGTCGGAGACAAGGGGACGTTGACCCGAGCGGCCGGGGTCGTGCAACCGGAAATCGGCGAGTCACGACGGGGCCAAAGGCGGGAAAAGCCGGTCGACAGCACGAGCGATGTCGGCGCAGGATCCGGTGCATGTCCGCTCCTCCACGACTGCGGCTCCCGCCGGGCTACCGCAGCCGACCGGCGACCCTCACCGACGTCCCCGCGATCCACGGCCTCGTCGCCACCTGCGAGCGCGACCTGCACGGGCGCGTCGACACGGCAGCCGACAGTATCGCCGCCGACCTGGCACGGCCCGGCCTGGACCCGGAGTCCGACACGCTGCTCGTGCACGACGCCGGTGGAGCACCGGCCGGCTGGGCCTGGGTGCACGGAGGCCGCCGCAGCATGATCGACGTCCACCCCCGCCATCGGGGGAAGGGGCTGGGCAGCGCGCTGCTCGCCTGGGCCGAGGAACGTGCCCGCCGGGCGGGCAGTGCACGGCTGGCCCAGACGCTCCCCGACGGCGACCGGACGGCCGCTGCGCTGCTGCTCTCCCGCCGGTACCAGCCGTACATCACCCAGTGGCTGCTGCGGATCGACATGCCCGGCGAACCCGAGGTCCCCGAGGCACCGCCCGGCATCACGGTGCGACCGTTCAGGCCCGGTGACGAGCGGGCGGCGTACCGGCTCACCGAAGACGCCTTCGACGAGTGGCAGCAGCGCCGCAAGCCCTACGAGGAGTGGGCCCGCCTGACGGTCGAACGCCCCACGTTCGCACCGGCCCTGTCACCCGTGGCGATCGCCGACGGCCGGATGGTCGGCGCGGTCCTGTCCCTCGCGGTGCCTGACTCCGACGAGGGCTACATCGACCGTGTCGCGGTACGCCGGGACCACCGCGACCGCGGCATCGCCCGCTCACTCCTGCGGGAGGCGTTCCGCGGGTTCTGGTTGCGCGGCCGGCGCTCGTGCGTGCTCTGGACCCACTCGGCGACCGGTGCCCTGTCGCTGTACGAGCGGGTGGGCATGACGGTCGCGCAAGGCTCGACGGTCTTCAGCAAGGCCCTCGACGACGAGGGGGACGCTGTGGCGGGGCTGTGACGGTGAGGCTGTTGCGACTGTGATCGCAAACGGTGAACATGGTGTAGGCGGAAACGTTCATGGAGACCAATCGAAAGCCGGGGGAGGCGAGTTGGCGCGATGAAGTTCGACATGGGGGCTCAGACGCTGTCGACGTTGCAGCGTGATACGCGGGGTTCGACGGATGACCTGGGTGGTCTGGTCCGGCAG
>NZ_JBEYZD010000106.1:0-20357 GCF_040645895.1 Streptomyces olindensis
GGAACGCCTGACCGCGCACCTGGGCGGCGCCTCCCTCTGGGCCAAGCGCGAGGACTGCAACTCCGGGGTCGCCTACGGCGGGAACAAGACCCGCACGCCGGTCCGGTACCGCTGGGCGCGGCGGAGCCGCTGGCCGTCTTCTGTGCCGCCGGACCGGTACCGCTGGGCGCGGCGGAACCATGCGCCGTCTCCTGTGCCGCCGGACCGGTACCGCCGGGGGCGGCGGCACCGTTCGCCGTCTGCCGTGCCGCCGCCCTGCGGGTCGACCGCGGTGCGCTCGCCGACGGCGGCAGTTCCTCCGGGTCGATGCGGGTCAGCAGGTGGCTGTCGATCAGCAGCACCGCCCGCACCCCGCCGTACGGGGACGGGGAGGACAGGTCCACGCTCAGGTCGAACTGCCGGGTCAGCTGTCCGATGGCGGCGAGTCCCATGCGCGGCGGATCGCCCAGCTCGGTCAGCAGGATCGGTTCGCTGCCGCCCACCAGCCGCTGGGCGCGGGCCCGTTCGTCCTGCGTCATGCCCAGCCCGGCGTCGTCGACGGTGACGCAGACACCGTGGTGGACGGCCTCCAGGTTGACCACGACCTCGGTGTCGGGCGCGGAGTGCCGCAGCGCGTTGTCGAGCAGCTCGGCGACGATGATGGCGACCGGCTCCACGGCGTGGGACACCAGGGCGGTCCCGGCGTCCAGGTGGTTGCTGACCCTGACGCGCTGGTAGCCCGCGAGCCGGGCCTGACCGCCCGTCACCGCGTCGACGAGGTGGGAGTCCTCCCGGGCCAGTCCGACCCAGGCCCCGCACACCACCGCGGCGATCTGCGCGCGGCGCAGCGACTGCTCGTTCTCGTGGTCCAGTTCGAACAGGGTCTGCGCCAACTCGGGGTCGTCGTAGCGCTGCTGCAGTCCGCGCAGGGCGTCCTGCAGCCGGTACAGCGCCGCCTGGATCTCCCGGGTGGCCCCGCGCATCCCGGCCTGCGCCGCCGCGTCGATCCGTGTGCGCTGCGCGGCGAGTTCGGCCTGCAGCCCCTTCAGTACCTCCTCCAGCGCCGCCCCCAGGGGCGAGCCGGCGAGCTGCGGGTTCAGCGGGCCGGGCACGGCGACGTGCGGATGCGCGGCCTGCCGGGCCGCGGCGGGCACGCGCCGCGCCGCCAGATGCTCCACCTCGGCGGCGAACGTCCGCGAGGTGCCGTCGAGTTGCGCCCGCAGCGCGGCCGTCTTGGCGCGCTGCGCGGCCAGGTGCCGCCGGGAGCGCAGCAGCCCGCCGCCGAGGGCGAACGCGGACAGTGTGCCGACGGCGAGACCACCGACGACCAGGTCCGGCAAAGCGATCATCGAGTCGATTCCAGTGGGAGTCGGGCAGGGCGGGGTCCGAGGTGCTCTGGCGAGCCACCCACGGCACAGTACACACCGTCATCGACCGGTCTCGCACGGTGGAGCGCCACTTCATTCCGAAAGTGCTCGGTGTCTGTTCGTATCTGTGGCAACTGTCGGAATTGCCGTGCGGGGGAGGGGAGTTGGCGATGCGTACGGGTCTGCCCCGCCGCTCCGGGCATCCGTGATCGACGGGTCACCGAACGTGACCGTGACGGGCTGTGTGCCCGTGCGGAGGACGGGTACCCGTCCGGCGCCTGAAGAGGTCCGCTCCCGAAGAAGGAGGTCCGAATGACCAGCGAGACGGAGACCGGCGGCGTGACCGGTACGCAGGACAAGGACTACAACCTGATCTGGTACGTCGAGGCGTGCCTGAGCAACGCCCTGCGTCTGGAGAGCTACATCCAGGACGCGGAGCGCGCCAAGGACACCGAGGTCGCGGACCTGTTCCGCAAGGCCCAGGCGGACAGCCGCAAGGGCGCCGAACTGGGCAAGGGACTCCTGCGCGCACGTCTGAACGGCGGCTGAGCACAACCTCGCACGGCCCGGACCCCGCCGGGAGGGCGGGGTCCGGGCCGTGTCCGCCGTGTCCGGCGAGGGCGGTTCAGCCGGCGTACACCTTGCCTTCCTTCACGACATAGTGCGCCGGCTCGGAGCAGCCGAGGGACGGCGTGAGCAGCAGGCTCACCGTCAGCGGCGCGGGCTCGCTGCTCGCGGTGGAGAACTCGCAGACGGCGCCCTTGCCGGTGAGCGGGTACCAGAACCAGCCGTCCACGCCGCCCACGGTCACGCGGTCCGACTCCTGCCAGCCGCCGCCGGACCGCGTGTAGACCTGCAGACGCACCGAGGCGGCGTACTCGTCCTGAGCCGAACGCAGCGCGGTGAGCGTGATCCTGTAGTCGGATCCGAGCGTGGACGAGGCGATCTCCCGCGTCTGAGGCGCGGCGGTGCCCGCGCTCGACGCCCCGGCGCCGGCCGCGCCCAGGGCCGCCGCCATCGCGAGAGTCAGGGCCGCGGTCGTGACACGGCGGGTGTGCTTGCGGATCAGGCTCATGTGTTCCCCCGTTGGAACGAGTCGAAGGGGCGGTCACCCCACGGTGGGAAAGACACCTCACACCGCGCGCGGGTTGTACGGGAACATCGCTCGCGGGTTGTACTTGTGCGGGGTCACATCCCGAAGACGTCGGCGACCCGCTCGGCGAGCCGGTCCTCGGTCAGCGTCCCGTCCACGGTGAGGGCGGGCAGCCGCAGGCGGGCGGTCTCCGCGCGCAGGTCCCCCGTGAACAAGTCGTCCCGCGCGGCCAGATTGCGCCGCGCCCGTGCCGGATCGCCGGTCCGCTCCAGGAAAGAGCCTCCCGCCGCGGCCCGGTCGCGGAACACGGCCTCGCGGAACTCCGGCGTGGGAAGCAGCCAGACGGCGTGCCCGGGAGCCGTGAGCAGCGGCCGCACGAGGCGCGGCAGCAACCGGAAGCCCTCGACGACGACACACCGGTCCCGCGGCATGCGCAGCAGGTCCTCCACGATCAGCCCGAAGGCCTCGCCCCGGAACCAGTGGAACGTCTCGAGCATGGTCGCGGGAGGCCGGTTCACCCACCGCTCGTCCATGTCCATGGCCAGGAACGCGTGCAGGAGGGGCGCCTCCTCGGCGGTGACCCGGCGGGCGTGCTCTCCCATCACCTCGTCGGTGTCGTACAGACGCCAGCCGTACCGGTCGGCGAGCCGGCGGGCGATCGTGGACTTGCCCGCGCCGCTCCCGCCGCCGATCCAGTAGACGTGCCGCAACCGCGCGGACACCCCGTCCCGGCCCTCCGACCGCATGCCGTTCCCCTCCCTGGCCCCGCCCCGGCCGTCGTCGGTGGCGGATGCCGTGACGCCGACAGCTCACCCTGCCATCCCCGGGCGAGGAGGAGCCGTTCGTGCGCCCCTGCCCGCGCGTCCCGCAGCCGCGCCTGGCCGACCGGCGACGGGAGAGGTCCGTGGGACGTGACTGACCCCGCCCGTCCGGGTACCCGGGCCGTCCCGCCACGACCGGCCGGGCGGCTGCTCGCGGCGCGCCGCCCCGGCCGGCCGCCGGCCCCGAGCCGAAGGAGCCCACGCTTATGACGGACGTATCCGGCACCGGTCCCGCTCCGGGCGACGACCGCAAGGTCCTCACCAACCGCCAGGGCCATCCGGTCTACGACAACCAGAACCAGCGCACCGTCGGCGCCCGCGGCCCCGCCACGCTGGAGAACTACCAGTTCCTGGAGAAGATCAGCCACTTCGACCGGGAACGCATCCCCGAGCGCGTCGTGCACGCCCGCGGCGTCACCGCCTACGGCCACTTCGAGGCCTACGGCACCTGGGGCGACGAGCCGATCAGCCGCTACACCCGGGCCAAACTCTTCCAGGAGCGCGGCAAACGCACCGACGTGGCCGTCCGCTTCTCCACCGTCATCGGCGGCCGCGACTCCTCCGAGGCCGCCCGCGACCCGCGTGGTTTCGCCGTCAAGTTCTACACCGAGGACGGCAACTGGGACCTCGTCGGCAACAACCTCGGCGTCTTCTTCATCCGCGACGCCATCAAGTTCCCGGACGTCATCCACGCCCTCAAGCCCGACCCGGTGACCTTCGAGCAGCAGCCGAACCGCATCTTCGACTTCATGTCGCAGACGCCCGAGGCGATGCACATGCTGGTCAACCTGTTCAGCCCGCGCGGCATCCCCGCCGACTACCGCCATATGCAGGGCTTCGGCGTCAACACCTACAAGTGGGTCAACGCCGACGGCGACACCAAGCTCGTGAAGTACCACTGGATGCCCAAGCAGGGCGTGCGCAGCATGACCGAGGAGGACGCGGCCAACGTCCAGGCGGACACCCTCGGCCACGCCACGAAGGACCTGTACGAGGCGGTCGCGCGCGGTGACCACCCGGAGTGGGAGCTGCTCGTCCAGATGATGGACGACCACGACCACCCGGAGCTCGACTTCGACCCGCTGGACGACACCAAGACCTGGCCCGAGCAGGACTTCCCGCCGAAGCCGGTGGGCCGGATGGTGCTCGACCGGATGCCGGAGGACTTCTTCGCCGAGAACGAGCAGATCTCCTTCGGCACCGGTGTCCTGGTCGACGGCCTGGACTTCTCCGACGACAAGATGCTCGTCGGCCGGACCTTCTCCTACAGCGACACCCAGCGCTACCGGGTCGGCCCGAACTACCTCCAGCTCCCCGTCAACCAGGCCAAGAACGCCGACGTGCGCACCAACCAGCGCGACGGCCAGATGGCCTACCACGTGGACGGCGGGGGAGAGAACCCGCAGGTCAACTACGAGCCGTCGATCACCGGCGGCCTGCGCGAGGCTGCCTACCCGACCCACGACGAGCAGGGCCCCGAGATCACCGGCCGGCTCACCCGCAAGCGCATTCCCCGCACCAACGACTACCTCCAGGCCGGTCAGCGGTATCTGCTGATGGAGGACTGGGAACGCGACGACCTGGTGAAGAACTTCATCGGTCAACTGTCGCAGTGCGACCGGGCCATCCAGGAGCGCATGGTCTGGCACTTCCTGCTGGTCGAGAACGACCTCGGCCTCCGGGTCGGCGAGGGGCTCGGCATCGGCCCGGAGGACGTGACCGGACTGGAGCCGCTGGCGAGCCAGGACCTGACGGACGAGGACCGCGAACGCCTGTCCAGGCTGGGCAAGAACCAGCCGCGGGACGTCGAGGGCCTGACCATGACCCACTGCGTGCCCGACGAGCGGCACGTCGTCACCCGCTGACCGGTCACCGACCGGTCACCCCGCCAGGGCCGAACGGGCCGCCGCGAGGGCCTGTTCCGCGTAACCCCGGCCGAACAGCACGGCGTGCACCAGCAACGGGAACAGCTGGTGCACGCCGACCCGCCAGCCGTCGGCGAGCGGCGCCTCCTCCTGGTAGCCGGCCAGCACCGCCTCCAGGTGCGGACAGCCGAACAGGTGCAGCATCGCCAGGTCGGTCTCGCGGTGTCCGCCGTGCGCGGCCGGGTCGATCAGCCAGACGTGCCCGTCGGCCGCCCACAGCACATTGCCGCTCCACAGGTCGCCGTGCAGCCGCGCCGGCGGCTCGGCGGGCCCCGCCAGCCCGGGCAGTCGCTCGCACAGGCGTTCAACCGTGGTCGCCTCGCCGGGGCGCACGGTGCCCTGGTCGACGGCGCGCCGCAGATACGGCAGCACCCGCTGCTCGGCGTACCAGCGCGGCCAGTCATCGCCGGGTTCGTTGCGCATCGGGGCGAGCCCGATGTACGCGTCCGCCGGCCCGTCCGGCGGCGGCGCGCCGAACGCGGGTGCCCCGGCGGCGTGCAGGGCGGCCAGATCCCGGCCGAAGCGGAGCGCCGCCTCCCGGCTCGGCCGCCCGTCCGGCACCCGGTCGATGACCAGCCAGCCCTCCTCGTGCCCGTGCACGGCGGGCAGCCGCACGGCTCCGGCCCCGGCCAGCCACCGCAGCCCGGCCGCCTCGGCCCGTACCGCGGCGGGCTCGCCGGACCGTTTGACGACCACGACGCGCCCGTCGTCGAGGGTGACCTCGGCGAGGCTCCCGGACAGGGGCCGTTCCGCCCTGACGGCCCGCCCGGTGAGCCGGGCCGCGACATCCCTGGGGGCGGTCATCCCTACTCCTCCTGCCGCAGCGGGCTTGATCGGCACCCAGCGTACGACCGCGCCCGGCCGGTCACGCGGGACGGTGAAATCCCGCCGCCCGCCGACAGAACCGGCCGCCGCCGGGGGAGCAGTCGGGCATGACGACTTCACCGTTCCAGCGCACCATCGCCCTGCCCGCCCCTGTCTGCGAACAGGCCGCACAGCACCTGGAGCAGGCCGCGCACCGGGCCATCGACGGCGCCGCGATCCCGCTGAAGGCGTTCCGAGCGGCCGCCGACAGCGACTTCACCCTCCCCCTGTCGGTGGTCGAGCAGGCGGCCGCCTGTCTGCTGGTCCTCGCCACCGAGACGGCGCAGACCGTACGTCCCTCCGCGCTGCGCGCCACCATCAGCGTCGCGCTGCGCCTGCGGGACGCCGTGGAACTGGCCCACCAGCCCGCCCTCAGCAGCAGGTTCTGGTGAGCCCCGGGCCGACTGGCGCAGGTTCCGGTGAGTCCCGGGCCGCCCTGGAGCAGTTTCTCGTGACTCTCGGACCGCCCTGTCAGGTCTCGCGGAAGGCGACCCCGACCTGCCTGCGGCGCAGTTCCTCCAGCGTGGCCTGCTGCCGCCCGGCCCGTGCGATGAGCTCGTCGAGCTGCCGCGCGTCGAGGCGTTTGTCGGTGGCGGCCAGATCCCGGAGCGTCTGCCACACCGCCGCCTTGCCCTCCACCCCCAGCCGCAGCGCCTCCAGCTCCCACAGCGTGCTCAGCGGGGACCGCCGCACCAGACTCCCGTTGCTCTTCAGCCGCCCCACCTGCTCGACCGCCCGGCCCGCGTAGACCTTGTAGCGCCGCACGGGGACGTCGAGCCGCCGCATGACGCCGAGCAGGCTCGCCCGGTCCTCGGCGATCTCGTCGGCGACCGGGGCCAGCGCGTCGGCCAGCGGCGTGTCCCGGCACGAACGCAGCAGATACCGGGCCCGCGCGGTACCGGCGGTGGCACCGGCGAGGTGGTCGTTGAGGTAGATGCCCAGCAGGGACATGTCGGTGGCCGGGGCACGCTGGGCGCCCGGCGCATCCGCTCGCTGTTCCGTCATGACGCTGCTCCTGTCGTACTCCGGCCCTGCTGGACGGCCACCCTCGTGGTGACGCGCACGACACAGGGGCTGCGAGGGGTCGAGCCGGACCCGAACCGCACGGGAGGCTCGACCGGGGCGAGGGCACCGAGGCTGTCGCCCTCGTGGCGGACGGTGGCCGAGACGACCGGGCGCAGGTCCCGGGCGCCGTACCACTGGTGCCGGCCGGTCCGGGCGCTGCCGTGGGTGCGCGCGCCCAGCAGCAGCCGGGCGGGCCGGTCCCACAGCGCGATCCAGCCCGGTCGGGTGGCGAGCCGGCCCGGCACCGCCCGCAGCGCCAGGCCCGTGAGATTCCTCCGGCCGGTGGTGAAGCGCAGGTCGAGCGGCGGTGCGGAGACCGTCCAGTGCCGGCCGGTGACCCGCACCCGGACCGGTACGACGCGGACCTCGTCGAAGACGTACGTCCCCGCGACGAAGTCCGCCGTATCCCGCGAGGGCGCCAGCAGCAGCCGCCGGCCGTCGGCCTCTTCGATCATCACGTCGCTGAACGGCCCGAACGGCGACCTCGCCCAGTGCCCCAGCACCACGCGGGCGCCGGAGGCCGTGCCGATCCCGGCGATCCAGCCGTCGAAGCGCGGCGAACGCCCCGGCGAGGGGGTCCGACCAGCGGGTTCGGGTCCGTGGGCGAGCACGCGGGCCGGGTGCCCGGCCCTTCCGGCGCGAAACGGGACCGGTGGCGCGGCGCGCGCGGCCCGGCGCGGTGTGGCCGAGGCCACGTCACGGACGAGGTCCCGATCACGCCCGCGCACGGGCGGCGGCGGTTACCGTCTACGACCAGACTCCCGCTCCCCTTCCTCGGACGGCCCGGCAGTGCAAGCAGATCTCTCCCCGGTCATCGCGGCGACCGCCCAGTGGCTGACCCGCGCCTTCCCCGCCTCCGGCGGCGCGCTGGCCTCCGCCCTGTGCGAGGTGCAGGCCCGCCAAGCCGTGACGGTCGCGGCCTGGCTCAGGTACCCGACGGCGATGGACGCGGCCCTGCTCGGCATGGCGGGCCCCGGCGGCTCCGCGCGGCTCGACTGGGTCACCGGCGCCGACGCGGGCCTCGGCGACGACGTGGACGCGCACGCCTGGCGCACCTGGGTGGACGAGGTCGTGGCGAGCTGGGCGGCCACTCTGCTCACCGACCCGGAACTCGCTTCCCTGGCCGTGACGGCCCTCGCCGGGAGCAGCCACGGCACCGGCGCACCCGCCGAGTTCCGCCGCCTCCTCGCCCCCGACGACGGCGACCGCAGCGCCGCCGCCCTGCTGCGCCACCCGGACCTGCTCGCCCCCGTGGCCGCCCTGCACCACTCCCAGCTCCTCGACCGCCTGAACCCGGGCCGCACGCTGATCGCCTGAATCCGGGCCGCACGCTGATCGCCTGACGCGGACCGCCGCCAGCTGGACGGCCGTCCGCGCTCCCGGACCTCTCGCTCCCCGTCGTGACCTGCGCGAACCGGGGGATATCGACAGGCCCTCACCCTCCGTCACTCACCGGTTTGCCGTACGCGACCGTGCCCCGCCCGCACGGTCGGCGGACGCTGATCGTGGGCTCGACGGCCTCCGGCCACGCTCTGACGGCCGTCGCGCCGGGCAGTGACGCCGCTGACGGAGGAGAGACCGCCATGACCATCGCCCTCTCACGGAGCTGGGAACACGCCGTCGTCACCGGCGGCGCCGGGTTCGTCGGCTCCCACCTGTGCGCCGCCCTGCTGGACGCGGGCGCGGCCGTCACCTGCGTGGACGACTTCAGCACCGGCCGCCCCGAGAACATCACACCCCTGCTCGAACGGCCCGGCTTCACCCTGGTGCAGGCCAACGTCGCCGAGGGGCTGCGGATCAAGCGCCCGCCGGACCTCGTCCTGCACTTCGCCTCCCCGGCGTCCCCGGCGGACTACCTGCGGCTGCCGCTGCACACCATGGAGACGGGCAGCCTCGGTACCCGCAACGCCCTCGAACTCGCGCACTCCTCCCGGGCCCGCTTCGTCCTGGCCTCCACCTCCGAGGTCTACGGCGACCCGCAGCAGAACCCCCAGGACGAGCGCTACTGGGGCAACGTCAACCCGGTCGGACCGCGCAGCGTCTACGACGAGGCCAAGCGCTTCGGCGAGGCGCTGACCACCGCGCACGCCGAGACCCACGGCACCGACACCTGCATCGTGCGGCTGTTCAACACCTACGGCCCCCGGATGCGCGGCCACGACGGGCGGGCGGTGCCGACCTTCGTACGGCAGGCCCTGGCCGGCGAGCCCCTCACCGTGACCGGCGACGGCCGCCAGACCCGCTCCCTGTGCTACGTCGACGACACCGTCCGCGGCATCCTCGCGGCGGCCGCCCACGGCATGCGCGGCCCCGTCAACATCGGCAACCCCACCGAGATCACCATGCTCGACCTGGCGCGGCTGGTCGTCGAACTCGCCGGGTCCCCCTCGGACATCCGCTTCATCGAACGCCCCGTGGACGACCCGGCCGTCCGCTGCCCGGACATCACGCTCGCCCGCGACAAGCTCGGCTGGGAACCGCAGGTGCGCGCCGAGGAGGGGCTGCGGCGCACGATCGCCTGGTTCCGCGAGGACGGGACCGAGGACTGACCCGGCCCGGGCCACCTCGCGCAGCGCCTCACCCGGTCCCGCCCCCACCGTCGAAAGGCCCGCCACCCCCATGCGCATCCTCGGAATCAACGCCCTCTTCCACGATCCCGCCGCCGCCCTGGTGATCGACGGACGGTCCGTCGCCGCCGCAGAGGAGGAGCGGTTCTCCCGGCGCAAGCACGGCAAGCGGCCCCTGCCGTTCTCCGCCTGGGAGCTGCCCGAGAAGGCCGCCGCCTGGTGCCTGAAGCGGGCCGGGCTGCGCCCGCAGGACCTCGACGCCGTCACCTACTCCTTCGACCCGGAACTCGCCCGGCCCGCCGCGGACCTGGGCCTGGACGACCCCTGGGACCACCTGCGCCTCACCTACGCCCGCGAGGCCCCCGGCTTCCTGCGGACGGCCCTGCCCGGGCTCGACCCCGCCATCGTCCGCTTCGTACCGCACCACATGGCCCACGCCGCCTCCGGCGCCTTCGCCGCACCGGACGCCGGGAACTCCTCCGTCCTCGTCCTGGACGGCCGCGGCGAGCGCGCCTCCCACCTGGCCGCCCGCCGTGTCGGGGACCGCCTGGAGGCCCTGCACGCCCAGGAACTCCCGCACTCGCTCGGCCTGGTCTACGAGGAACTCACCGAACACCTCGGCTTCCTGCGCTCGTCCGACGAGTTCAAGGTGATGGCCCTCGCCTCCCACGGCAGACCGCGCATGCTCGCGGAACTGCGCCGCCACGTGTACCCGACCGGCGACGGCGGCTTCCACGCCACCGGTGTCCCCTGGCACGAGCTGTGCGCGCCGCGCGGGCCGGACGAGCCGTGGACGCAGGACCACGCCGACGTCGCCGCGAGCGCCCAGGCCGTGCTGGAGGAGACCCTCCTCGACCTGGTGCGCTGGCTGCACGGCCGCACCCACGACAGCGTGCTCACCCTCGCCGGCGGCGTCGCCCTCAACTGCGTCGCCAACTCCCGTATCGCCCGCGAGGGCCCCTTCGCCCGGGTGTGGGTGCAGCCCGCCGCGGGAGACGCCGGGACCGCCCTGGGCGGCGCCCTGCTGCTGTCCGCCGTGGAGGGCGACCAACCCGGACCCATGACCGGCGCCGACCTCGGCCGGGACTGGTCCGACGCGGAGCTCGGAGCCTGGCTGAAGACCGCGGCCGTCCCCTTCGAACGGCCCCCGGACATCGCCGAGACCGTCGCCCGGGCCCTCGCCGACAACGGCATCGTCGCCTGGTTCCAGGGCCGCTCCGAGTACGGCCCGCGCGCCCTCGGCCACCGCTCCCTGCTCGCCCACCCGGGGCACGCGGGCAACCTGGAACGGCTCAACGACGTCAAGGGACGCGAGCAGTTCCGGCCCGTCGCCCCGATGGTC
Organism: Streptomyces olindensis; assembly: GCF_040645895.1. Taxonomy (NCBI): domain Bacteria; kingdom Bacillati; phylum Actinomycetota; class Actinomycetes; order Kitasatosporales; family Streptomycetaceae; genus Streptomyces; species Streptomyces olindensis. The sequence goes on from NZ_JBEYZD010000106.1 coordinate 11,024, forward strand.
CTCGCCGACCGCGCCGCCGAGATCTTCGACGGCCCGCTGCCCAGCCCGTACATGCTGTTCGTGCACGACGTGGCCCCGGCGTGGCGGGACCGGATCCCCGCCGTCGTGCACGTCGACGGCACCGCCCGCATCCAGACCGTCGACCCGGCCCGTGAACCCCTGGTCGCCCGGATGCTCGGCGCGTTCGAGCGGCTCACCGGACTGCCCGTGGTCGTCAACACCAGCCTCAACACCGCCGGCCGCCCCATGGTCGACGACCCGCGCGACGCCCTGGAGTGCTTCGGCTCCTCACCCGTCGACCTGCTGGCCATCGGTCCCTATGCGATCCGGCGCGGGGACCTCTTCCGCACCGACTCCGGCACCGATTCCCGTACCGCTCTCGGTTCCGACTTCCGCCCCGACGCCGCCGGAGGCCCGCGATGACCCACCCCGACGCCCCCGCCCGGGACGCCGAGTACGCCGTCGTCATCCCCACCCTCGGCCGGCCCAGCCTGCGCACCTGCCTGCACGCCCTCGCCGAGGCGGCCGGACCCGGGCCGGTCCGGGTGGTCCTCGTCGACGACCGGCCGGACAACGCCCGTACGTTCCTCACCGCCGACGTGCCGCCGTCCCTGCGCTCGCGCACCCTCGTCGTGCCCGGCGGGGCCCGCGGACCAGCCGCCGCCCGCAACCTCGGCTGGCGGGCGGCCGGAGACGTGCCCTGGATCGTCTTCCTCGACGACGACGTCGTACCCGGACCCACCTGGGGCGACGACCTGACGCTCGACCTGGCCGCGGCCACGGACCGGACCGCCGGCATCACCGCCCGGATCGAGGTCCCCCTGCCCACCGACCGCCGCCCCACCGACTGGGAGCGCAACACGGCCGGGCTCGCCACCGCCCACTGGATCACCGCCGACATGGCGTACCGCCGGGCGGCGCTGGCGGCCGTCGGCGGCTTCGACGAACGCTTCCGCCGGGCCTTCCGGGAGGACGCCGACCTCGCCCTGCGCCTGCTCGACGCGGGCTGGACCCTCACCGGCGGCCGGCGCACCACCACCCACCCCGTACGGCCGGCCGGGCGCTGGATCTCCGTCCGGCTCCAGGCGGGCAACGCCGACGACGTGCTGATGACCCGGCTGCACGGCCGCCACTGGTGGCGCCGGGCGGAGGCGTCCCGCGGGCGCCTGCCGGTGCACCTGGCGGTGACCGGAGCGGCGGTGACGGCGCTCGGCTGCGCCCTGCTCGGCCGGCACCGACCGGCCGCGGCCTGTGCCGCCGCGTGGCTGGCCGGCACCGCCGAGTTCGCCCTCGCCCGGATCCTGCCCGGGCCGCGCAGCCGCGACGAGGTGCTCACCATGGCCGTGACCAGCGCGCTCGTCCCGCCCGCCGCCACCTGGCACTGGCTGCGCGGGCAGCTGGCGCACCGTACGGCCCGGCCGCACACGCCTCCCGGGACGGGAGAGCCGGCACCCGCGCCCCGCCCGGAGGTCAGGGAACGGCTCCGGTCATGACCCGCCCCTGGCTGCTTCCCCCGGCACCCGGGCCCGCCGACGCGCGGCCGCCCCGGCCCGGCCGCGCGTTCCCCACGGCCGTCCTCTTCGACCGCGACGGCACCCTCATCGCCGACGTCCCCTACAACGGCGACCCCGCGCGGGTCGCGCTCATGCCGGGCGCGCGGGAGGCCGTCGACGCCCTGCGCGCCGCCGCGGTGCCCGTCGGTGTCGTGACCAACCAGTCGGGCGTGGCCCGGGGCCTGCTGACCCGCCGCCAGGTCGAGGCCGTCCGCCTGCGGGTGGAGGAACTGCTCGGGCCGTTCGCCGTCTGGGCCGTGTGCCCGCACGGGCCGGGGGAGGGCTGCGGCTGCCGCAAGCCGGCCCCCGGCCTGGTGCTGGCCGCGTGCCGCAGCCTCGCCGTGCCGCCCGAACGCACCGTCGTCATCGGCGACATCGGGGCCGACGTGGCGGCCGCCCGGGCCGCCGGGGCCCGCGGCGTCCTCGTCCCCACGGCGGTCACCCGTCCCGAGGAGGTCACGGCGGCCGACGCCACGGCCTCCGGCCTTCCGGAGGCGGTACGCCTCGCCCTCGACCCGGCCGTGCCGGCGGGGGAGGCGCGATGACCCTCACCCGGTTCCGCCGCCCCCGCACCCTCGTCGTCCGCCTCGACAGCGCCGGTGACGTCCTGCTGGCCGGGCCCGCCCTGCGGGCCGTCGCGGCCGGGTCCTCGTACACCGCGCTGCTGTGCGGGCCGCAGGGCGCCGCCGCGGGCCGGATGCTGCCCGGCGTGGACGACGTGCTGACGTACGAGGCGCCCTGGGTCGGGCTGGAACCACCGCCGGTCACGCGGGCGGACACCCGGCGGCTGATGGAGACGCTCACGGCAGCCCGCTTCGACCGGGCGCTCGTCCTCGTGTCGTACCACCAGAGCCCGCTGCCGGCCGCCCTGCTGCTGAAGCTCGCCGGGATCGGCTGGACCGCCGCCGACAGCGAGGACTACCCGGGCGCCCTCCTCGACCTGCGGCACCGCAGACTCCCGCACCGGCACGAGGTCCTGGCCGCCCTCGATCTGGCCCGCGCCGCGGGCTTCGCGCTGCCGCCCGGCGACGACGGCCGACTCCGCGTCACCCCGCCGCCCCCCACCACCCGTCTCACCGGCCCCGAGCCGTACGTCGTCGTGCACCCCGGCGCCGCCGTGCCCGCGCGGGCGTGGAGCCCCGGGCGGGCCGCACGGGCCGTGGCCGCGCTGTCCGCCGAGGGATACCGGGTCGTCGTCACCGGCGGCCGCGCCGAGCGGGAGCTGACCGCCCGGGTCGCCGGCCGGCACGCGCTGGACCTCGGCGGCGCCACCGACCTGCCGCAGCTTGCCGGAGTCCTGGCCGGAGCGCGGGTCGTGGTGGCCGGGAACACCGGCCCGGCGCACCTCGCCGCCGCCGTCGGCACGTCCGTCGTCAGCCTCTTCGCCCCGGTCGTGCCGGCCGAGCGCTGGGCCCCCTACGGCGTCCCGCACCTCCTGCTCGGCGACCCGCACGCCGCGTGCGCGGACACCAGGGCACGCCACTGCCCGGTCCCCGGACACCCCTGCCTCGACGGCATCGGCGACGCCGAGGTGCTCGCGGCCGTGGCGGCCCTCACGGACGACCCCGCCGACCAGGGAGAACACACGGAGCGAGGAGCGACCGTATGAACATCCTGCTGTGGCACGTGCACGGATCCTGGACGACCGCGTTCGTCCAGGGACCGCACACCTACCTCGTCCCCGTCACCCCGGGCCGCGACCCGGACGGCCTCGGACGGGCCCGCACCTTCCCCTGGCCCGCCTCGGTGCGCGAGACCACCCCCGAGGAACTCCGCGACACCCCCGTCGACCTGGTGCTGCTGCAACGCCCGCACGAGATCGAGCTGGCCGAGCGGTGGCTCGGCGGACGGCGCCCCGGCCGCGACGTGCCCGCGCTGTACCTGGAGCACAACGCGCCCGACGGCGCCGTACCGGACACCCGCCACCCGTGCGCCGACCGCACCGATCTGACGATCGTGCACGTCACCCACTTCAACCGGCTCTTCTGGGACTGCGGCACCACCCGCACCGAGGTCGTCGAGCACGGCATCGTCGACCCGGGCCACCGCTACACCGGCCGGCTCGCACGCGCCGCCGTCGTCGTCAACGAACCCGTGCGGCGGGGACGTCACACCGGGACGGACCTGCTGCCCGCCCTCGCGGAGGCGGTGCCGCTCGACGTGTTCGGCATGGGCACCGACGGCCTGGCCGGACACCTCGGCCTGCCGCCCGACCGGTGCCGCACCGCCGACCTGGCCCAGAACGACCTGCACGCCGCCCTCGCCGAACGCCGCATGTACCTCCACCCGGTGCGCTGGACCTCCCTCGGCCTGTCCCTGCTGGAGGCGATGCACCTCGGCCTGCCCGTGCTGGCGCTCGCCACCACCGGCGCGGTCGAGGCCGTCCCGTCCGGCGCGGGCACCCTCTCCACCCGCCCCGAGGTCCTGGCCCGCGCCGCTCGCCGCTACCTCCACGAACCCGAGGCCGCGGCCGAGGACGGCGCCCGGGCCCGGCAGGCGGCCCTCGAACGCTACGGGCTCAAGCGCTTCCTGGCCGACTGGGAGCGCCTGATCACGGAGGTGTGCTCATGACCCCGTCCCTCAGCTCCTTCCCCGCCGGTCCGCTCGGCGGCGACCCCCTCGACCCGGGCGTCCTGACGATCGCCCTCGTCTCGGAGCACGCGAGTCCCCTCGCCGCGCTCGGCGGGGTCGACGCCGGCGGGCAGAACGTGCACGTCGCCTGTCTCGCCGGTGCCCTCGCCGACCGCGGCCACCGCGTCACCGTCTACACCCGCCGCGACGCCTGTGACCTGCCCTGCCGGGTGGAGCTGCGCGAGGGCGTCGAGGTGCACCACGTGCCCGCAGGGCCGGCCGAGCAGCTCCCCAAGGACGCGCTCCTGCCGCACATGGGCGAGTTCGGCCGCTACCTGGCCCGCAGCTGGCGCACCCGGGCCCCCGACCTCGTCCACTCGCACTACTGGATGTCGGGCCTCGCCGCGCTGCGCGCCACCCGCGAGCGGGGCCTGCCGCTGCTGCACACGTACCACGCCCTCGGCACGGTGAAGAAGCGCCACCAGCGGCTCGCCGACACCAGCCCGCCGGAGCGGATCCCCGGCGAGAGGGAGATCGGGCTCGGCTGCGACCGCGTCATCGCCACCTGCCGCGACGAGGCCGTCGAACTGGCCCGCATGGGCATACCCCCGCACAAGGTCGGCATCGTCCCGTGCGGCGTCGACACCGACCGGTTCACCCCCAAGGGCCCGGCCGCGCCCCGCGGACCGCTCCCGCACCGGCTGCTCCAGCTGGGCCGGCTCGTGCCGCGCAAGGGCGCCGCCGTCACCGTCGCCGCGCTGGCCCGGCTGCCCGGCACCGAACTGGTCGTGGTCGGCGGGCCGCCCGCCGACCGGCTCGACGACGACCCGGAGGTCCGGCGGCTGCGCGGCATCGCCCGGGACGCCGGCGTCGCCGACCGGGTCCGCTTCACCGGCGCCGTGCCCAGCGAGGAGGTGCCCGCACTGCTGCGCTCCGCCGACGTGGTGGTCTGCCCCGCCGACTACGAGCCCTTCGGCATCGTGCCGCTGGAGGCCATGGCCTGCGGCGTGCCGGTGGTGGCCAGCGCCGTCGGCGGACAGCTCGACACCGTCGCCGACCCGGGCACCGGACGGCTGGTGCCGCCCCGCGACCCCGAGGCCCTGGCCTGTGCCGTCGCGGGACTGCTCGCCGACCCGGCGGCCCGCGCGGCCTGCGGGGCGGCCGGGCGCCGTCGCGTCCTCAGCCGGTACGGCTGGGGCCAGGTCGCCGCCGCCACCGAGGCGGCCTACTGCGAGGTCCTCGACGCCGAGCCCGCCGCGACCGGCGCCGGCTGAACCGGCCCGCGCCCGCCCAGAGCCCGAAGGAGGTGTGGGCCCGCCGCCACCCCCGCGGCGGTACGCCCGATCCGCATGGACGAACTCCCCGCACACCCCGCCCTCGACGCCGCCCGAGCGCACTGCGAGTCGCTGGAGGAGGCCCTCGGCCGGTTCCGCCGGCACGGCCTTAACCGGATCGCCGACTGGGGCGGCCGGCTCGCCGACGTCCTCTCCGGCGGCGGCCGGCTGCTCGCCGCGGGCAACGGCGGCAGCGCCGCCCAGGCCCAGCACCTCACCGCCGAGCTGGTCGGCCGCTACCGCCGGGAGCGCCGCGCCTACTCCGCGCTCGCCCTGCACGCCGAGACGTCCAGCGTGACCGCCATCGGCAACGACTACGGCTTCGACCACGTCTACGCCCGCCAGGTCACCGCCCACGGCCGCCCCGGCGACGTCCTGATGCTGCTGTCCACCTCCGGCCGCAGCGCCAACCTCATCGCCGCGGCCGTCACCGCCCGGCAGGCCGGGCTGCGCGTGTGGGCGCTCACCGGACGCGGCCCGAACCCCCTGGCGGAAGCCGCCCACGAGGCCCTGTGCGTCGACGCGGACAGCACCGCGAACGTCCAGGAGACCCATCTCGTCGCCGTCCACCTGCTCTGCGAGTGCTTCGACACGGCCGTGTCCACGCCCCTCGCACGCCGCACGGTCCTCACCCACGGGAGCACCTCATGACCGGGCCGAAACCGCTCGCCGTCGTCGGGGACGTCCTCCTCGACGAGGACATCGAAGGCGTCTCCACCCGGCTCTCCCCGGACGCCCCCGCCCCCGTCGTCGACGTCACCGGCGACCGCAGCCACCCCGGAGGGGCCGGACTGGCCGCCGCCCTCGCCGCGCGGGGCGGCCGGGACGTGGTCCTGGTGACCGCGCTCGGCGACGACGACGCCAGCGAGGCCGTACGACGTGACCTGCGCGGCCGGGTCCGGCTGCTGGAGATCCCGCTGAAGGGCACCCTGCCGGTCAAGACCCGGGTCCTGGCGGGCGGCCGGCCGGTGGTCCGCATCGACCGGGGCGGCGGCACCCCCGGCGAACCCGACGACGCCGTCCGCGCGGCACTCGCGAACGCGCACGCCGTCCTGGTCGCCGACTACGGCCGCCACACCGCGGGCGCCCTGCGGCCCCACCTCGAGGACATCGCCCGCCGCACCCCTTTGGTGTGGGACCCGCATCCCAAGGGCGACCCGCCCGTGCCGGGCGCACGGCTGGTCACCCCCAACGCGGCGGAGGCGCGCGCCCTGCACCCGGGCTCCGGGGGAACGTCGCTGGGGGAGTACGCGGAGCGCGGGGCGCGGCTCGCGGAGCGCTGGCGCGTGGCCGGGGTGGCCGTCACGCTCGGCGACTGCGGGGTGCTGCTGGCCCGGCCGGGCGCCGGCACGCCGATGCTGGTCCCCGTGCCCTACCGGGCCGCCGGGGACCCGTGCGGCGCGGGCGACTGCTTCGCCGCGACCACGGCGGCCGCCCTCGCCGACGGCCTGCTCCCCGAGGAGGCGCTGCAACGGGCCGTGGCCGAGGCGGCCGCGTTCGTCGCGGCGGGCGGCGCGGGCAACCCGGACCTGTGGCGGACCCCGCCGGCGCCGGGCCCCGCGGACGACCCGGCGACCGACGCGTTCGGCCTCGCGGAGAGCGTCCGGGCCCGCGGCGGCACCGTGGTCGCCACCGGCGGCTGCTTCGACCTGGTGCACGCCGGGCACGTCGGCCTGCTGGAGAGCGCCCGGCGCATCGGCGACTGCCTGATCGTGTGCCTGAACTCCGACGCGTCCGTCACCCGCCGCAAGGGCCCGGGGCGCCCTCTCAACCCGGCGGCGGACCGGGCCCGCGTCCTCGCCGCCCTCGGCAGCGTCGACGCGGTCGTGGTCTTCGAGGAGGACACCCCCGAGGCGGTCCTGGCGCGTCTGCGCCCGGACGTCTGGGTCAAGGGCGGCGACTACTCCGTCCAGGACCTGCCCGAGGCGGAGGTCCTGCGGCGCTGGGGCGGGCAGGCGGTGGTCCTGCCGTACCTCGACGGCCGCTCCACGACCCTGCTGACCCGCAGGGCGGCGAAGGCGGCTGCCGGGGTCCTGCGGCCGTCGGGGTCCTGACCGGGCAGGACGGCTTCGGGGCCCTGGCGGGGCAGGACGGCTTCGGGTCTTGGCGGGGCAGGACGGCTTCGGGTCTTGGCGGGGCAGGACGGCTTCGGGGTCTTGGCCGGGCAGGACGGCCTCAGGGGCCCGCTCAGGCCGCCTTGCTCAGGGCCGGCATGTCGCCCTCCTCGGTGCGCAGCACCACCGGCGCCGCGGCCCTGCGCTGCCGCAGCAGGTAGCCCGCCCCGATCGCGCCGGCGATGAGCAGTCCGCCGGTGACCAGGGCACCGCGGGCCCCGGCCAGTTCCATGAGCAGGCCGAGCGCGGGCGGACCGCCGAGGCTCCACACCGTGCCGATGCTGCCCCACACACCCAGCACACGTCCGCGCAGGTGGGCGGGCGGGTCGGTCTGCAGGACGGCCGTACCGGCGGTGTCGGAGACGGACTCCACCACGGCCATCGGCAGCACCAGCGCGATCAGCACGACCAGCGACGGCGACAGCCCCGCCACCACCTGGAGCAGCCCCCCGGCCGCCGCCAGCGCGCCCACGAGCCGCACCGACGGCCGGCGCAGCCGGGCGCCGAGCACCGCGCCGAGGATCCCGCCGATCGCGAGCACGGTCGACACCGTGCCGAAGGAACCGGCACCACCCGCGAGGGGCCCGGTGACGAGCACGGCCAGGGTGAGCCCGTAGTTGCGGCCGAACACCGCGCTGATCCCGGTCACCCCGGCGAGCGCGACCAGCCGAGGCCGACGCGCGAAGAAGGCCAGCCCCTCGCGCACGCTCATCTCGGAGCCGGTGCGCCCGCCGGGGGCGGCGACGTGCCGTGCCGCCCCGGCGGCCGGGCGCAGGAACGGAATGACCGAGGCCACGAACAGGAACGACAGCCCGTTGGCGAAGTACGCGGCGGAGGTGCCGATGAACCCCACCGCCACACCGGCGAGAGCCGCTCCCACGAGCCGGCCCGCCTGGTGCACTAGCGCCCCGACCCCGATGGCCGAGGGCACGTCCTCCGCCGGGACCAGGTCGTTGCCCAGCAGCGCGCACGCCGGGTTGTCGACGGTCGCGACGACACCCGTGACGGCGGCCAGCACCATCAGCGAGGTCATGTCGAGCCGGTCCAGCGCCACGAGGACGGCCGTCGTGAACGCGATCGCGCCGAGCAGCGCCTGGCTCACGGCGGCCGTCAGCTTCCGGGGCCACCGGTCGACGGCCGCACCGCCCAGGACGCTCATCAGCAGGGCGGGCGCCGCCTGCACGGACATGGACAGGCCGGTCGCGGCGGCGGACCCGGTGATCTGGAGGACCAGCAGGTTCTGCACCGTGAGCTGCATCCAGGTACCGGCGTTGGAGACGAAGTTCGCGACGGACCACCAGCGCATGCTGCGGTACCGCAGCGACCGCCAGGGCGAACGCGAGGCGGGCTGGGCAGGGGAGGGCGAGGAAGACACAGTGCGGTACTCGCAAGACGAGTCGGAGGACTCAGCAGGAGGGGGGCGAGGGGAACGAGAGACACCGGCTGCGCTGCGCGGTGGCTCCCCCCACCGGATACGGCGCCGACCATCGTGACAGAGCGACCCGCCGAGTCGGTTCCGCCGACACCTCGTCCGTCGCCCTGACACCTGTCAAACCCCTCTGCCGCAAGGGGGTTTGTGACGGCGAGTGTGGTTGATCACAGTTGTCGATCATGGGTCGTGGGATGTGACGGCAGCCACAGAAGATCACGTGACGACGGCCACAGAAGACGGGGACCTCGGCCTCGCTGGTCTCGGTCCGCAGGGTCTGCAACTTCCCCTCGTCGTCATAGCCGTACACCTCGATCGACGCCTGGCCCGGTT
>NZ_JBEYZD010000107.1:0-20088 GCF_040645895.1 Streptomyces olindensis
CCCGGTGAGGCCGACCGCCTCACCGGGACACGGCGTTTCACGCACCCTGCCGTCAGGCCCCGTGGTACAGGCTGTGCAGACAGGCGATCAGGCTGCGGGCCTGGACGTTGACGTAGTGGCTGTGCCGCAGCAGGTCCGACAGCTGGTGCAGCGTCATCCAGCGGTAGTCGGGATGGTCGCGGGGCACGTCCTGGTCGGTCTCCACGATCAGGTAGCGGTTGAGCGCATGGAAGAAACGGCCGCCCTCCTCGGAGAGCACCGTGTCGTACCGGACGCGCTCCGCCGGGGCCCGCAGCACCTCGTCGAGGAAGGGCGGCGCGGATCCGCCGGGCAGCCGCGCGTGGCTCTCCGCGACGCACTGCACGGTCGGGCCCAGCTCCACCACGTCCGCGAAACCGGGCTCCACGCGCGCGTGCACGAGGACATGCAGCACCCCCTCGAACCGCCGGACGAGGAAGGCGATGACGCCCTCTCCCACCGGTTCGATCATCGGCTGGCTCCACCGGTGCACCTCACGGCCGCCGGCGTCCACCCGGACCCCGATGACGTCGAAGAAGGCGCCCGCGTCGTGCCGGATGCGGTCGTCGGTGCGGCTCCAGTCGCGCAGCTCGCCGAGCGCGACCCGGCGGACCGCGATGTCGCTGCTGGTGCGCCGGTCGGTGATCCAGCCGAGGATCTCCCGCGCGCTGTGCAGACTGAGCGCCCCGGGATCGCCCGAGCGCAGCAGCGCCGACCGGAAGTCGTCACCGTCCGGCCGGTCGACGCCCGCACCGGTGAACGGCAGGCACGACAGCACGGTCCGGGCGTCCATGTTGACGGTGTCCTTGCGCCCCAGCAGCTCGTGGATCTGGCCCAGCGTCATCCAGCGGTACCCGTCGAGGGCCTCCACCGGCTCCGGCAGCTCGATCACCACGTTGCGGTTGCGCTTGCGGTAGAACCACGACCCCTGCTCCGACTGCCGCACGTCGGCGAGCACGCCCGGGCGGCTGTGGATGTCCAGGAAGTGCTCCAGGTAGGGCACCGGGCGCCCCTGGTGGACCCGGGTGTAGTTGCTGCGGGTCGCCTGGACGGTCGGGGAGAGCTGGAGCCCCTCGGCGTTGCCGGGCTCGACCTTCGCCTGCATCAGACAGTGCAGCACCCCGTCGACGGGGGCGGTGAGGATGCCCAGGATGCCGATCTCGGGCTGGTTGATGATCGGCTGCGTCCACCGCGGCACCGGCGCGCCCGGGTGGTCGACCTCCAGCCCGTGCACGGTGAAGAACCGGCCCGTGTGGTGGCGCAGGTCGCCGGTGTCCGGGTCGGTCTCCCAGCCCTCCAGGTCCTCCAGGGGGACCCGGTCGACATGGGTGTAGGCGCGTCGGCCGTAGTCGGCGAACCAGTCCGTGAAGTCGGAGAGGCCGCCGAGGGGGCCGGTCCGCAGCCGCGCCGAGGCGTTGATCCGCCGCTCGACGGGATCGCGGGTCGATGAAGTCGATGAATCGGTGGCGAGCGCACGGGAGTTGCTCATGAGACCTCCAGGGAGGTGGTGTCGGCTGCCGCTTCCCACATCGCCCGGACGGAGGCGCCGAGCGGGATCGTGGGCCGCCAGCCGAGCACCTGGGCGGCGAACCGGATGTCCGCGCAGGTCCAGCCGCCGCCCTTGCTGGCGACCTCGGCGGAGTTGAGCCGCGCCGACGAGGCGTCCACGCCGGCCGCGTCGAACAGGGCCTGGACCAGGTCGCGCATCGGCACCGCCTCGCCGCGCCCGATGTTCACGACCAGGCCGGTGACCGGCGCGTGCACCGCGGCGACGGCCGCCCGGGCCAGGTCCCGCACGTCGACGAAGTCCCGCCGGGCGTCGGCGACGTCGAGGCTGAGCTCGTCGCCCGGGCCGAGGGCGCGCAGCCGGGCCACGACGGCGCCGAGGAAGCTGGCCGTCGTGGTGTGCGGCCCGCACACGTTGACCGCGCGCAGCACGACCCCGTCCACCCGGCCCGCCCGGGTCTGGGCCAGCAGGTGCTCGGAACCGGTGCGCTTGGTCAGTCCGTAGGGGGTCAGCGGGCCGGGCGCGCGGTGTTCGTCGATGAGGACGCCGTCCGGCACGGGCCCGTACTCGTGGATGGAACCCAGCTGCACGACCCGTAGCCGCCGGGAGGTCGCGGCACAGCCGTCGACCAGGCGCTCCAGGAGGTCGATGTGGGCCCGGCGCATCTCCTCGACGGTGGTGCCCCAGCCGCCGGTGGCGTTGACCACCGCGGTGACGCCGTACCGGTCGAGGAGCCCGGCGAGGCGCCGCGGGGCGGTGCCGGCGACGTCGAGGGGGACGAAGGCGTGCGGGCGGGTGTGGGGTGCCGGGTGCCGGGCCACGGCGAGCACCCGGTGCCCGGTGCGCGACAGTTCGTCACAGACGCTGCGGCCGACGCACCCCGTGGCGCCGAGCACGGCCACGGTGCCGGCGGCCGCCCCGCCCTGCGTGGTGGTGGACATCGCCGTGCTCAGCTCGTGGCGCCGATGCCGGAGGGCTGCCACAGGCGCTCCTCGACCGCGGCGGACTCGGCGTAGTCGGGCAGCAGTCCCTGGGCCCGGGCCGCGGCGAAGGACAGTGCCGCGGCGTCCCGCTCCGACTGCACCGTGTCGAGACCGGCGGGGATCCGCACGCCCAGCTCCCGGTCGAAGATGTCGACGGCGAGCTCGTTCTCGGCCACGTACGGGCCGGTGAGCAGGTAGGACATGACGGTGTCGTCCTCCAGCGCGACGAAGGCGTGGCCGACGCCGACCGGGAAGTACGAGGCACGGAAGTGGACCTGGTCCATCTCGACCGCGTCCCACCGCATGAAGGTGGGCGAGCCGACCCGCAGGTCGACCACGATGTCGAGGGCCTGGCCGCGCGCGCAGTACACGTACTTCGCGGTACCGGGCGGGGTGACGGTGAAGTGGATGCCGCGGACCGTGCCGCGCCGGGAGATGCTGTGGTTGGTCTGCGCGACCGGGAAGTGCGGCCGCCCCAGCGCCTGCTGGAACGCCTCCAGCTGGAAGGGCGAGACGAACAGCCCGCGGTGGTCGCGGAACTGACGGGGCGTGAACTCGTAGGCACCCTCGACCTTGAGCTTACGGATCTGCATCGCTTGGTTCACCGTCCGGGAGGTAGTGGGGTACGGCAGGGCCGGTGGCCCCGGTGCGGGTCTCGCGCCGGTCACCGGCGGCGGTGCTCGGCGGCCAGGCGCTCCAGCGTGGGGACGACCTGCGCGGGGGCGGGAGCGGCGAGCGCCTCGCGCCGCAGGGCCTCGGCGTTGCGCTTGAAGACCGGTTCCTCGAGCAGGCGGACGAGCAGCTCGCGCAGTCCCTTCGCGCTGAGCTTGCCGGGGACGTAGAGCCCGGCCTGGCGGCGCTCCAGGTAGCGGGCCTTGTTGATGGTGTCCCAGACACCGTCGACGACGATGAGCTGGGGCACGGCGTGGATCATCGCCGTGCCGAAGCTGCCCGAACCGCCGTGGTGGATCACCGCGTCGCAGGAGGGCAGCAGCGCGTCGAGCGGGACGAAGTCGACGGCCCGCACGTTGTCCGGCAGGGTGTCGAAGTCCTTCAGCTGGTTCTCGTTGAGCGTGGCGACGACCTCGACGTCGTCGAGCCCCGCGACGGCCTCCAGCAGGTCGCCGATGGACGCCCGGTCGGCGCCCAGCACCTCGCGGTGCGCCACGCCCAGGGTGATGCACACCCGCCGGCCCCGCTTCGGCGGCTCCTGGAGCCACTGCGGCACGGTGGACTGGCCGTTGTACGGCACGTACCGCATCGGCACGTAGTGCAGGTCCAGCGGGAACCGCATGGACGCCGGCAGCGGGCAGACGGTGAAGTCGCCCGTCACCGCGGCCTCCTCGAAGGAGGCGCCGTGCCGCTCCAGGCTCCAGGTGAGCCACTCGCGCAGCGGGTCGTCCCGCAGCTCCGGCGGGCGCGCCGCCAGCTGCTCGAGGAACGTCTCGCGCATCTTGCCCGCCAGGTCCAGCCCGAAGAGCAGCCGGCCGTGCGCCGTCCCCGTGGCCATGGCGGCGATCGCGCCCGCGAAGGTCATGGTGTCCCACAGGACCAGGTCGGGCTTCCAGGAGCGGCAGTGCTCCACCAGCTCGTCGACCATCTGGTCGGAGCAGCAGTTCTGGAAGACGACCGAGGTCATGGCCGTGAACACACCGAGTGTGTAGTCCCAGGTCAGCCGCTCCGGGCGGGTCTCGCTCATGTCGAGACCGACCTGTGCCTGGCTCTCCAGCTGGTCGACGTCCTGGCCGATGTTCTCCTGGGTCTCCTGCATCTGCTCGTCGAGATGCAGTTCCTCCCCGACCCCGACGGCGGTCAGCCCGGTACGGGTGATCTCCTCGGCGAGATCGGGGTGACTGGCGATCCTGACGTCGTGGCCCGCCGCCTTGAGGGCCCAGGCGAGTGTCACCTGGGCGTGCATGTGCGACTTGGCGGCGAAGGTGGTGAAGAGTACCCGCATCCCAACCCCTGTTCCGGCGAACGACCCGTATGCGATGGGCCTCCACCCTCGGGCCGTGACCTCGTGCGGGAGTCGAGAGTCGTTGCAGCGGCGCTCGACGCGGGGCGGCCGGAGGCGCTCGGTGCCTCCCGCCCTCGCGGAGAACAGCAGGTGGTGTACTACCGTGGGATCAGCCGGCGGGGTCCGGCCGATGCGCGGAGCACCGGATACCGGTCCGTGCCGTGAGGGAGATTCAGCAGGGAGACGATGTCCGCCACGCGATTGCTCGTCCTGGGGGTCGTGCGGATGCACGGCCGGGCGCACGGCTATCTGGTCCGCTCCGAACTGCTGTCCTGGGGTGCCGACGAATGGGCGCACATCAAGTTCGGCTCGATCTACCACGCGCTCCGGCAGCTGGCCAAGGACGGCCTGCTGAAGTCGACCGACATCCCCGACTGGCCCGGCCGGGTCGACTACGAGATCGCGCCCCCGGGCGAGGAGGAGTTCTTCCGGCTGCTGCGTGACGCGCTGCGCCAGGGGAACAACCGGCCGGACATGCTGGGGGCGGCGCTCGTCCTGCTGCCGGCGCTCAGCCGCGAGGAGGCGATCGCCCTGTTGCGGGAGCGCATCGCGTCGCTCTCGGCGGAGCAGGGGGAGCTGATCGCGAAGGTCGACGAGACGGCGGGGGAGCGGCCGCAGCGGGCCCACATCCGCGAGCTCCTCGGCCTCTGGGAGCACAGCGCCGCGAGCCAGGCCGCCTGGACCGAGGCACTGATCGAGCGCCTGGAGGCGGGCGCCTACGTCATGGCGGGGGAGGAGAAGGGCGCCTGACGGGGAGCCCTTCCGGCCGTTGACGGGGGTTCGGTGGATGACCGCGCGCACCCCGTGATACTCAAGTTTGCATACCCATCGTGCCCGTCCCGAGAGGACGACCGCTGTGCCGATCATGCTGACCTCGGAAGACGTGGACGACGCCTTCGACGACGAGGCCTTCATGGAAGAGCGGTTCTCCGACGTCCAGCGACTGCTCCTCGGCCGCGGCCCGGCGCTCGGCCCCGAGACCCCGGTCCTGCTCCCCGCGACGCACTGCCGGCTGACCGTGGGCCCGCACGCGTACGGCCCCTTCGGCCGCTGCTTCGCCGTCCGCCTCGACCCCGGCGCCGACCAGCCCGCCCCCCGCGTGGAACTGCTCCTCGCCGACGACGGATCACTCCTCGGCCTGGTCGACGCCGGCGCCCTGGACGGCTGGCGCGGCGCCATCCCCTCCGGGCTCGCCGCGCGCTACCTCGCCCCGCCGGCCCCCTCCCTGCTCGGCCTCTTCGGCTCCGGCGAACCGGCCTGGTCCTGCCTGCTCGTGCTGCACCGCGCGCTGCCCTCGCTCTCCGAGGTGCACGTCGTCGGCCGGGACCCGGCCCAGGCCCGGGACCTCGCGGCAGCCGCCGCCCTGCGCACCGGCCTCAGGGTGCGCATGTCCGAGGACGCCCGCGCCACCGCCGCTGACGCCGACGTCGTCGCCACCACCGGCGGCCACCCGCACGTCCGCGTCGAATGGCTCGCGGCCGGGGCACTCCTGATCGACCAGAGCGCCACGGACCCGCCGGCCGCCGCCGGCCCCGCCGTCCGGCACATCAGCCTCGTCCCCCCACGCGGCCCCGCCGACCGGCACGTCAGCCCCGTCCCCCCGCCAAGCCCCGCCGCGGACACCCGGCCCGAGCCCCTGCCTCTCGCCGAGATCGTCGCGGGCCGGGCACTGCCCCGGCGCAGCGGCGCCGACATCGTCCACTACCAGGGCGGCGAGCTGGCCGGCTGGAGCGCCATCGCCGTCGCCGCCGGGCTCGGCCACGCCTGGCAGCGGGACGTCGGCACCCCGGTGCGGCTGGGGCGCGGCAGCCCCTGACCCGGGGCACGGGATCCAGCCGTCTTCTAGGGCACCGCGAGGCACGCCACCGAGGGTTTCAGTCTGACCTCGGCGTACGCGTCGCCGGACGCCCGGACGATGAGGAGCACCGATCCCATGTCAGCCGATCAGCCCGGCCCCGCCTCCGGCGGCCCGGCCACCTTCGTCAACACCTTCACCCTCCGCACCACCCCGGAGGAGTTCGAGGACGTCTTCGCCCGCACGGCACGCTTCATGGAGCGCCAGCCCGGCTTCCTCGGCTACACCCTCGTACGCCACCTGGAACAGCCGCACAGCTACGTCAACATCGCCCGCTGGAGCGACGTCGCCTCCTTCCGCGCCGCCGTCGGCCAGAGCGACTTCCGGCCGCACGCCGAGGCGCTGCGGGCGATCAGCACCAGCAGCTCCGACCTCTACCTGGAGCGGCGCAGCGCCACCGGGGAGGCGCGATGACCCGGCGGGTCGCGATCACCGGCATCGGGGTGGTGGCCCCCGGCGGCATCGGCACCAAGCACTTCTGGCAGACCGTCACCGGCGGCCGCACCGCGACCCGGACCATCAGCCTCTTCGACCCCGCCCCGTTCCGCTCCCGGATCGCAGCCGAGTGCGACTTCGACGCCGCGGAGCAGGGCCTGAGCCCCGAGGACGCCGAACGGCTCGACCGGGCGGCGCAGTTCGCCCTGGTCGCACTGCGCGAGGCCGTCACCGACAGCGGCCTGGAGCCCGACCCCGACACCGCCCACCGCACCGGCGTCAGCCTCGGCAGCGCGGTCGGCTGCACCCGGAAACTCGAAGAGGAGTACATCGCCCTGAGCGGCGGCGGACAGGAGTGGCTGGTCGACCACACCGCCGCCAGCGCGCACCTGTACGACCACTTCGTGCCCAGCTCCATGGCCGCGGAACTCGCCTGGGAGGCCGGCGCCGAAGGCCCCTGCACCGTCGTCTCCGCCGGCTGCACCTCCGGCCTCGACTCGGTCGGGCACGCGGCCGCCCTCATCCGCGAGGGCACCGCCGACGTGATGATCGCCGGGGCCACCGACGCCCCCATCTCCCCGATCACCGTGGCCTGCTTCGACGCCATCCGCGCCACCTCGCCCCGCAACGACGACCCGGCGACCGCGCTGCGCCCCTTCGACCGCACCCGCAACGGCTTCGTCCTCGGCGAGGGCGCCGCCGTCCTGGTCCTGGAGGAGCTGACGGCGGCCCGGCGCCGGGGCGCCCACGTGTACGCCGAGATCGCCGGCTACGCCTCCCGGGGCAACGCGTACCACATGACCGGGCTGCGCACCGACGGACGCGAGCTCGCCGCCGCCGTCGACGCCGCCCTCGACGAGGCCCGGCTCGGCCCCGAGGCCCTCGGGTACGTCAACGCCCACGGCACCGCCACCAAGCAGAACGACGTGCACGAGACGGCGGCCCTCAAGCGCAGCCTCGGCTCCCACGCCCACCGCGTCCCGGTCAGCTCCATCAAGTCGATGATCGGGCACTCGCTCGGCGCCATCGGCTCCATCGAGGTCGCCGCCACCGCCCTGGCCCTCGAACACGGCGTCATCCCGCCCACCGCCAACCTGACCGACCCCGACCCCGAACTCGACCTGGACTACGTCCCCCTGCACGCCAGGGAGCGGACCATGTCGGCCGCGCTCACCGTCGGCAGCGGCTTCGGCGGCTTCCAGAGCGCGATGGTGCTGCGCCGGCCCGAGGGGCGGGCCGCATGACCCCCGTCGTGGTCACGGGCATCGGCGTCGTCGCCCCCACCGGCGTCGGACTCGACGCCTACTGGGCGGCGACCCTGCGCGGCGACGACGGCATCCGCCGCGTCCAGGCGTTCGACCCCAGCCGCTATCCGACCCGCCGGGCCGGCGAGGTGACCGGGTTCGAGGCGGGCGAGCACCTGCCGAGCCGGCTGATCCCGCAGACCGACCGCATGACCCAGTTCGCCCTGGCCGCCGCCGACTGGGCCGTCGCCGACGCCGGCGTCGACCTGGACGCGGTGCCGTCCCTGGAACGCGGCGTCGTCACCGCCGGCGCCTCCGGCGGCTTCGGCTTCGGCCAGCGCGAACTCCAGCACCTGTGGGGCGAGTCCCCCAAGAAGGTCAGCGCCTACATGTCCTTCGCCTGGTTCTACGCCGTCAACACCGGCCAGATCTCCATCCGGCACGGCATGAACGGGCCGACCGGCGTCTTCGTCGGCGAGCAGGCCGGCGGCCTGGACGCCCTCGCCCACGCCCGGCGCCAGATCCGCGCGGGCGCCCGGCTGATGATCTCCGGCGGCATGGACTGCTCGCTGTGCCCGTACGGCATGGCCGCCCAGCTGGCCGGCGGACGGCTCACCACCGACGCCTACCTGCCCTTCGACGACCGGGCCTCCGGTCATCTGCCCGGCGAGGGCGGGGCGCTGCTCACCCTGGAGAGCGGCGAGGGGGCCCGTGCGCGCGGGCGCGGCCACTACGGCGAGATCGCCGGGTTCGGCGCCACCTTCGACCCGCGCCCCGGGTCCGGGCGCCCCCCGGCCCTGCGCCGGGCCGTCGAGCAGGCGCTCGCCGACGCCCGAGCCACGCCGCAGGACATCGCCGTCGTCTTCGCCGACGGCGCCGGGGTACCCGAACTCGACGCGGCCGAGGCCGCGGCGCTCACCGAGGTCTTCGGCCCGGGAGGAGTCCCGGTCACCGTGCCCAAGACGGCCACCGGCCGGCTCTACTCCGGCGCCGGGCCGCTCGACGTGGTCACCGCCCTGCTGACCCTGCGCGACCGGCTCGCCCCGCCCACGGTCAACGTCTCGCGGGTGCCCGACACGTACGGCCTCGACCTCGTCCTCGGACGGCCCCGGCCCGTCTCCGGCACGGCGGCCCTGGTCCTGGCCCGCGGCCACCACGGCTTCAACAGCGCCCTGGTCGTCCGGGCCCCCGCGCCCGGCGACGCCGTCGCGCACCGGTCCGCGGAGAGGACGGCGGCGTGAACGGCGGCGCGCTGTACATCAGGGCCACCGGGACGTGGCTGCCCCCGGCCGAACGGGTCGCGGACGCGGTCGCGGACGGGCGCTGCGAGGCCGCCGTCGCCCGCTCCACCCGGATGGAGTCGGTGACCGTCTCCGCGGGCGAGCCCGCCCCCGAGATGGCGGCCCGGGCCGCCCGGACCGCACTGGAGCGGGCCGCCGCCGAGCCGGGCGACATCGACCTCGTGCTGCACGCCAGCTTCTACTACCAGGGCTTCGACCTGTGGGCCCCCGCCTCGTACGTCCAGCGGGCCGCCGTCGGCAACCAGTGCCCCGCCATGGAGGTCCGGCAGGTCTCCAACGGCGGCATGGCGGCACTCGACCTGGCCTGGGCCTACCTGGCCGCCGACCCGGCCCGGGTGGCGGCCCTGGTGACCACCGGCGACCGGTTCTGCCTGCCCGGGTTCGACCGGTGGCGCAGCGACCCGGGCACCGTCTACGGCGACGGCGGCACCGCCCTCGTGGTGTCGCGGCACTCCGGGTTCGCCCGGGTCCGCAGCATCGCGACCGTCTCCGCACCCGACCTGGAGGGCATGCACCGCGGCGACGACCCGTTCGGGCCCGCCCCGTTCGGCCACCGCGACGTCGTCGATCTGGAGGCGCACAAGCGGGACTTCCTGGCCCGCCACGGCGTGGCCCCGACCGTCGCCCGGGTCGCCGCGGCGCAGGAGGCCGTCGTCAAGCAGGCGCTCGCCGACGCCGGGCTGGGCCTCGCGGACATCGACCGGTTCGTGCTGCCGCACCTGGGTCACCGCCGCCTGCACGTCGCCTACTTCGCGAAGTTCGGCATCGACCCCGCGCGCAGCACCTGGCCCTGGAGCCGCACGATCGGGCACCTGGGCGCCGGAGACCCCTTCGCCGGGCTCGACCATCTGGTCACCGCCGGGGAGCTCGGCCCGGGCGACACCTGCCTGCTCTTCGGCGTCGGCGCCGGCTTCAGCTGGTCCTGCGCCGTGGTCGAGATCCTCGACGCACCTTCCTGGAGGGACCGATGAACGACGTCCGCACGGCAGCGGACGGGCGGGACGGCGGTACGCGCCCGGTCGCCCTGCTGCTGCCCGGCCAGGGGGCGCAGCACCCGCGCATGGCCGCGGGCCTCCTGGCCGCCGAGCCCGTCTTCGCCGAGGCGATGGACGAGGCCCTGACCGCGCTGGCGGACGCCGGCGGGCCGGGCGGCCACACCACCGGCCTGCGCGAGGACTGGCTCGGCTCCCGCGACACCGCGCTGACGGACCACGTCACGCGCTCCCAGCCCCTGCTGTTCGCGGTGGACTACGCCCTCGGGCGGCTCGTGCTCGGCTGGGGCGTGCGGCCCGTCGCCCTGCTCGGCCACAGCATCGGCGAGGTGGCGGCCGCGGTCCTCGCCGGCGTCTTCACGCTGCCGGACGCCGCAGCCATGGTGCACGACCGCGTCACCCGGCTGGCGGACGCGCCGCCCGGCGGGATGGTCGCCGTCGCCGCCACCCGGGAGGAGGTGGCGCCCTTCCTCACCGACGGCGTGGTCGTCGGCGCCGTCAACGCCCTGCGGCAGACGGTCCTGGCCGGCCCCGACGACCCGCTGCGCACCGTCACGGCGGCACTGGCCGGCGCCGGGTTCGTGCTCCAGCGCGTACCGGCCTCCACGGCGTTCCACAGCCCCGCCCTCGCCCCGGCCATGAGCGGTGCCGACGAGCGGATCGCCGCCCTGCCCGTCGGCGAGCCCCGGATCCCGGTCATGTCCGGGTACACGGGCCGGTTCCTGACGCCCGCGGAGGCGAAGGACCCGGCCTTCTGGAGCAGGCAGCCGGTGGCGCCGGTGCTGTTCTGGCCCGCCCTCGACGCCCTCCTCGCCCAGGGCGACCCGGTGCTGGTGGAGGCCGGTCCGGGGCAGGGTCTGTCGCAACTGGCCCGCCGCCACCCGGCCGTGCGCTCCGGGCGCTCCGCCGTCGTCCCGCTGCTGCCGGCCCGGCCGGGAACCGCCGAGGACGACGTGACCGCCGTACGCGCCGCCGCCGCGGCGCTGCGGGAACTCGCCGGCGTACCGGACGCGCGGCCCGTGTAGCGCGTGTCGAGTGCCTTTGTAGGCACGCGGCCTAGCGTCGCCCGTGGCGCTTCGCCCCTTCCCCGTCCGCCGGATCCATGGCCCCCGCGCCGGATCGGCGGCCTCCCTCACCTTGTCAGGACTCTTCTCCCAAGGACGGTGTCATGCTGACCGATCAGACCAACAGCGAGTTGGGCCGGCATCTGCTGACCATCCGAGGCGTCCAGTTCATCTTCGGCGCCCAGGGCGACCCCTTCGCCATGATCCTGCGCGCCGGGGACGACGACCCCCTCGACCACGGGGCACGCGCCCGCGAACAGGGCCTGCACGAGAGCAGCGTCGGCGCGTGGGTCACCGCGCGCCGCGAGCTCGGCGCCCGGATCCTCGGCGACGAGCGGTTCTCCCCGCGCCACGCCGAGGAGGGGCCGCAGGCCCACCCGGGTGTCGACGTCTGGGACAACCCCCTGCTGTGCCACGTCGTCCCCCTCGACGACGCCCAGCTCAACCGCGATCCGGCCGCCTACCGCGCGCTGGCCCGGGCCGCGGCCCCGCTGCTGTCGGCCGAGGCGCTCGACGCGCGGCTGCCGGAGATCGAGGCGGCCTACCGGCAGGCGCTGGCCGCGACCGGCGAACGGTTCGACCTGTACCGGGACGTCGCCGTCCCCGCCGCGCTGCGCGTGGTGGCCGACGTGCTCGGCCTGCCCGAGGAGACGCGGCAGCGCCTGCCCGAACTGCACGCGGGTCTCGCCACCGCCCTGGACGCGGGCCACTGCCCGCAGCAACTGGTCGCCGCGCGGGCGCTGTTCACAGCCATGGCGGACCTCTCCGCCGAGCTGACCCGCCTGGTCGGCAGCGGCGGCGCCACCGGCCTCGCCGCGCTCGACGGCGTGTCGCCCGAGGACGCGGTCGCCGTCGGCACGCTCGCCGTCGTGGTCGGCGTCGAGGTCACCGCGACCGCCGTGTGCAACGCGGTCGAGGTCCTGCTGGACCACCGCGAGGAGTGGGAGCGGATCGGGCAGGAGCCCGGACGGGCCGGCGCCGCGGTCCGCGAGGCCCTGCGACTGGCCCCGCCGCTGCGCTTCGAGAGCCGTATCGCGCGCGAGCAGAGCGAGCTCGACGGCAAGACCGTCGAGGAGGGCCGGCGCGTCGTGGTGCTCGTCGACGCGGCCAACCGCGACCCGGAGGCCTTCGCCGACCCGGACGCCTTCGTCCCCGGCCGCGCCGACGCCGACCGGTCGCTGACCCTGCTCGGCGGTCCCGCGGCCCCGGTCACCGAGGCACTGGTCCGGCTCCAGACGGAAGCCGCGGTGCGCGTCCTCGCCGAGCTGCGGCCCGGCCTGCGCAGGGGCGCCGAGGTGCTGCACCGCATGCGCTCGGCGGTGCTGCGCGGCGTCCTGCGCTTCCCGGTCGCATGACCGGACCGACCATCACCAGGGGAGGAGCACCTCGGTGCGTGTACTGCTGACAGCCTTCGCACAGGACGCCCATCTCAACGGCGTCGTTCCGCTCGCCTGGGCGCTCAGGACCGCCGGACACGAGGTCCGGGTGGCCAGCCAGCCGGCCGCCGTCGAGAGCATCACCCGGGCCGGTCTGACGGCCGTGCCGGTCGGCGACGACCACCGCATGGACGCCGTCATCCCCACCGTCGGTCCCGGGATGCTCATGCACCACCTGGACCGCGACTACCTGGAGAACCGCCCGGAGCGGCTGAGCCTCGACTTCCTGCGGGCGTCGAACGCGATGCTGACGGCGACCTTCTACGCGCAGATCAACAACGACACGATGATCGACGCGCTCGTCGACTACGCCCGGTTCTGGCAGCCGGACCTGGTGCTCTGGGAGCCCTTCACCTTCGCCGGCGCCGTCGCCGCCAAGGCGACCGGTGCCGCCCACGCCCGGCTCCTGGCCTTCCCCGACCTGTTCGCGAACACCCACCTGACGCTGCGCCGGCGGCAGGCGGAACTGCCCGCGGAACTGCGCGACGACCCGCTGGAGGAGTGGCTGGCGTACACCCTCGACCGGCACGGCGCCGCCTTCGACCCGGACGTGGTCACGGGGCAGTGGTCGGTCGACCAGATGCCCCCCGGCGTGCGGATGGAGCTGGGGCTGCCGACGGTGCCCACGCGCTACGTGCCGTACAACGGGCCCGGCCCGGCCGTCGTGCCGGACTGGCTGCGCCGGCCGCCGGAGCGCCGCCGGGTCTGCCTCACCCTCGGGCTCACCATCCGGGACACGGAGTTCCCCAACGCCGTCGACGTGAACGACGTCTTCGCCTCGCTGGCCGACCTGGACGTCGAGGTGGTCGCGACGCTGAGCGAGAAGGAACTCGCCCAGGTGTCGCGGGTGCCGGACAACACGCGGGTGGTCGACCACGTGGCCCTGCTGGCCCTGCTGCCCAGTTGCTCGGCGATCGTCCACCACGGCGGTGCCGGGACGTGGGCGACCGCCGCCGCGTACGGGGTGCCGCAGGTGGCGCTCGGCTGGATGTGGGACGCGATCTACCGGGCCCAGCGGGTGGAGGAGCTGGGCGCGGGGCTGCACCTGCACTCCGAGGGCCTGACCGTGGAGGTCCTGCGCGACAAGCTCGTGCGGGTGCTCGACGACCCCGCGTTCACGGAAGGCGCCCGCCGGCTGCGCCTGGCCATGCTGTCGGCGCCGAGCCCCAACGAAGTGGTGCCCACACTCGAGAAACTGACGGCACGTCACCGAATGGTGGCCGCGGCCCGCTGACGCGACGAGGACGGGAGAAGCGTGAACATCCTGGTGACCGGTGCGGCCGGCTTCATCGGCTCGCACTTCG
Source organism: Streptomyces olindensis (assembly GCF_040645895.1). Taxonomy (NCBI): domain Bacteria; kingdom Bacillati; phylum Actinomycetota; class Actinomycetes; order Kitasatosporales; family Streptomycetaceae; genus Streptomyces; species Streptomyces olindensis. Next base: position 14,157 of record NZ_JBEYZD010000107.1, read on the forward strand.
TCAGAACGCTGCTGAGCGGCGGATACCCCGGGCACGAGGACGACCGGGTGACCGTCCTGGACAAGCTCACCTATGCGGGGACGCTGAACAACCTGCCGGCGCACCACCCGCGGCTGGCCTTCGTGCACGGCGACATCTGCGACCCGCCCCTGCTGGACAAGGTGTTCCCGGGCCACGAGGCGGTGGTCCACTTCGCCGCGGAGTCGCACGTGGACCGCTCGGTGGAGGGCGCCGAGGCCTTCGTCCGCACCAACGTGCTCGGCACGCAGGCCCTGCTCGAAGCGGCGCTGCGGCACGGCACGGGCGTCTTCGTCCAGGTCTCCACGGACGAGACGTACGGCTCCATCACCGAGGGGCGCTGGACGGAGGACGAGCCGCTGCTGCCCAACTCGCCGTACGCGGCGTCCAAGGCGTCGGCCGACCTCATCGCCCGGTCGTACTGGCGCACCCACGGGCTCGACGTGCGCATCACCCGGTGCGCCAACAACTACGGCCCCGGCCAGCATCCCGAGAAGCTGGTCCCGCTGTTCGTCACCCGGCTCCTCGACGGGCAGCCGGTCCCGCTGTACGGGGACGGCTCGAACCTGCGGGAGTGGCTGCACGTGGACGACCACTGCCACGCGGTGCGGCTGGTGCTGGACCGGGGCCGGCCGGGGGAGGTCTACAACGTCGGCGGCGGCACCCACCTGACCAACAAGGAGATGACCGGCCGCCTCCTCGCGCTCTGCGGACGCGACTGGGACCTCGTGCGGCGGGTGGCGGACCGCAAGGGGCACGACTTCCGGTACGCCGTGGACGACTCCAAGATCCGCCGCGAACTGGGCTACGCGCCCCGCTGGTCGCTGGAGGACGGGCTGCGCGAGACGGTCGAGTGGTACGCCGCCCACCGGGACCACTGGGACGCCCGCGAGGAAGGCGTCGCCGGGGGGTACTAAAACTTGAATATCCGGGTCGCCCTCCTCTATGCTCGCCGGGTACCCAAATTTGAGCACCCGAAAGAAGGGGCGGGCATGGGCGGCGCCGACCTGGCGATCCAGACCGAAGCTCTGAAGAAGAAATACGGCGACAAGGAGGCCCTCGCGGGACTCGACCTGGAGGTACCCCGAGGCGTCGTCTACGGGCTCCTCGGCCCGAACGGCGCCGGAAAGACCACCGCGGTCCGCATCCTCTCCACCCTGCTGAAGTACGACGAGGGAACAGCCCGGGTCGCCGGCTACGACGTCGCCACCCAGTCGGCCCAGGTCCGCTACAGCATCGGACTCCTCGGCCAGCACGCCGCGGTGGACGAGGACCTGAGCGGCCGTCAGAACCTCGTGATGTTCGGGCGCTTATATCACATCGGAAAACGCAACGCCCAGGCCCGGGCCGACGAGCTGCTGGAGCGCTTCGGCCTGACCGAAGCCGCCGGCAAGCCGGCCAAGCAGTACTCCGGCGGTATGCGCCGGCGGCTCGACCTCGCCGCCAGCCTCATCCTGGCCCCGTCCGTGCTGTTCCTCGACGAGCCCACCACCGGGCTCGACCCGCGGGGCCGCAACGACGTCTGGGAGTCCGTCCGAGGCCTGATCGCCGAGGGCCGCACGGTCCTGCTGACCACCCAGTACCTCGAGGAGGCCGACCAACTGGCCGACCGCATCGCCCTGATCGACAACGGCAGGGTCGTCGAGTCCGGCACCCCGGACCAGCTCAAGAACAAGATCGGCGGCGACCGGATCGACGTCGTCCTCCGCCGGGCCCACGACCTCGAACGCGCCACCCGCGCGATCGGCGCCCTGCTGCGCTCCGAGCCCGAGACGGACGCCGACAACCGGCGCGTCAGCGTCGTCGTCGACAACCGGGTCGCCGCCCTCACCGCCGTCGCCCGCGAACTCGACGACGCCGGCATCGAGGCCGAGGACATCGCCCTGCGCAGGCCCACTCTCGACGAGGTGTTCCTGAACCTGACCGGCAACGGAGCGGCCACGTCCGCCGAGCAGAGCCTCAAGGAGGTCGCCCAGTCATGACCGCGATCATCGCGCCCGAACTGCCCAGGAACCCGCTGGCCAAACTGGGCTGGGTCCTCGCGGACTCCTGGACGCTCACGCTCCGCGGACTGTCCCACTGGGCCCGCAACCCCACCCAGATCCTGGCCGGCCTCGCCTTCCCGATCCTGATGGTGCTGCTGTTCGGCGGCATCTTCGGCAGCGGCATGCAGGTCGAGGGCGGCGGGGACTACATGGAGTTCCTGATGCCCGGCATGTTCGTCATGTCGATGGCCTTCGGCATCGGCGAGACCATGGCCGGCGTCACCGCCGACGCCTCCAAGGGCGTCACCGACCGCTTCCGCTCCATGCCCATGTCCGCCGCCTCCGTGGTGATCGGGCAGAGCATCGTCAACATGCTCTACAGCACCGTCGTCCTGATGATCCTCATGGGCTGCGGGGTCATCGCCGGGTGGAGCTGGAGCGACGGGTTCATGCAGGCGCTCGGCGCCTTCGCGCTCCTGCTCCTGCTGCGCTTCGCCCTGCTCTGGGTCGGCATCTACCTCGGCCTGATCATCAAGACCCCGGAGGCGGCCTCCGCCGTCTACACCCTGCTGTTCCCGCTCGGCATCGTCGCCAACACCTTCGCCTCCCCGGAGATGATGCCGGGCTGGCTGGCGACCATCGCCGAGTGGAACCCACTGTCGTCCACCGCCCATGCCACCCGTGAGCTGTTCGGCAACCCCGGGGTGGGCGGCACCTCCTGGATCGCCGAGCACGCGATGCTCATGTCCTTCGTCTGGCCGCTCGCGATCTTCGCGGTGTTCTTCCCGCTGGCCGTCCGCAAGTACCGGGCCCTGAGCAGGTAAGAACCCCTGTACCGGGGTGTGAGCCGGCTAATCCCCCGGGTCGGCTCACACCCCCTCGGCCCGCCTGTGTCGGGCACTCGTCGAGCGGAGCGCGAGGACCCCACGATGCGACGTCGACCGCGTCCGGAGCGGACGAACCTAGCGTGCACGGCATGACCGTCTTCGACATCGCCATCGCGGACCTCGACGGCAAGCCCGACCTGCTGTCCCGGCACCGCGGCCGGACCCTGCTCATCGTCAACGTCGCCTCCCGCTGCGCCCTGGCCGGCCAGTACGCCGGCCTCGAGACGCTCGCCCGCCGCCACCACGAGGACGGGCTCAGCGTCATCGGAGTGCCCTGCAACCAGTTCGGCGAGCAGGAACCGGGCACCCCCGAGGAGATCGCCGACTTCTGCGCGATCCAGCGGATCACGTTCCCGCTCACCGAGAAGACCGACGTCAACGGAGCGGACCGCCACCCCCTCTACGCCGCCCTGACGCCCTTCGCCGACGCGGAGGGCCACACCGGGGACGTGCGCTGGAACTTCGAGAAGTTCCTCGTCTCGTCCGCCGGCCACTGCGTGGGGCGCTTCGGCCCCACCGTCGAACCGCAGGACCCCGACCTCCTGCGCGCCGTCCGCGCGCAGGTGCGGTGAGCGCGACGCGTCACCCCGCCTCGACGACTCACCCGACGCAGAGAGGATGATTTGTGAACCAGACGCCGGTTACCGCAACCGACGAGGGCATTCAGGTCGTCGGTGCCCGAGAGAACAACCTGAAGGACGTCTCCCTCGTCATCCCCAAGAACCGCATCACCGTCTTCGTCGGCGTCTCCGGCTCCGGAAAGTCCTCCCTGGTCTTCGACACCGTCGCCGTGGAGGCCCAGCGGCAGCTCAACGCCACCTTCCCCTGGAACATCCGGCACGACCTGCCCAAGTTCGAACGGCCGCACGTCGACGCGGTGACCAGGCTGACCACCCCGGTGGTCGTCGACCAGCGGCCCCTCGGCGGCAACGCCCGCTCCACCGTCGGCACGGTCACCGACGTCTACACCGTGATGCGCGTGCTCTTCGCCAACCACGGCAACGACGGCCTCGGCCAGACCTGGCTCTACTCCTTCAACGACCCCAAGGGCATGTGCCCCGAGTGCGAGGGCCTCGGCCGCGCCCGGCGCGCCAGCCCCGAGCTGATGATCGACCGCGGGAAGTCGATCGCCGAGGGCGCCATCCTCCTGCCCGGCTACACCGTCGGCAGCGCGAACTGGCAGTTCTACGCCAACTACGAGCGCCTGGACGCCGACAAGAAGCTCGCCGACTACACCGACGAGGAGATGCACACCCTGCTGCACGGCAGCAGCGGCACGGTCGAGGTGACCTACCCCAACGGCAATGTGCTGGCCCTGCGCTACGAGGGCCTGGTGGACAGCTTCGTCCGCCGCCACCTGAAGCGGGACACGGGCGGCATGAGCAAGGCCGCGCGCGACAAGGCGGCCGAGTTCTTCACCGAGGGCGTCTGCCCCACCTGCGAGGGCGCCCGGCTCAACCAGAAGGCGCTCGCCACCCGCATCGACGGCCACAACATCGCCGACTGGTGCCAGATGCAGGTCAGCGACCTCATCGGCGTCGTCGCCGCGCTGCGGGAGCGGCTCGACACGCCGCTCGTCACCACCATCATCGAGACGCTGGAGCAGATCCAGGCCATCGGCCTCGGCTATCTCACCCTGGACCGCTCCACCTCCACGCTCTCCGGCGGCGAGGGCCAGCGGCTCAAGCTCGTCAACCACCTCGGCAGCGAACTGACCGGGCTGACCTACATCTTCGACGAGCCCAGCGTCGGCCTGCACCCCCGCGACGTCAGCCGGCTCAACGACCTGCTGCGCGCCCTGCGCGACAAGGGCAACACGGTCCTCGTCGTGGAGCACGACCCGGACGTCATGGCGGTCGCCGACCACGTCGTCGAGATCGGCCCGCGAGCGGGCGTCCACGGCGGCACCATCGTCTTCGAGGGCTCCTACGACGAACTGCGCGCCGCGGACACACTGACCGGGCAGGGGCTGCGACGCACCGGCGGGATCAAGGAGAACCCCCGCCCGTGGGGCCGCACCCTGCCGATCGTGAACGCCACGGCGAACAACCTGAAGAACGTCTCCACCGAGATCCCCACCGGTGTCCTGACCGCCGTCACCGGAGTGGCCGGCGCGGGCAAGAGCTCCCTGATCGCCCACGCCTTCCGCGCCCAGTACCCGGGGGCCGTCTTCGTCGACCAGTCGCCCATCCCGCGCTCCTCGCGGTCCACCCCGGCGAGCTACCTCAAGCTGATGGACCCGATCCGCAAGCTGTTCGCCAAGGCCAGCGGCGAGGACGCCAGCCTGTTCAGCTTCAACTCCAAGGGCGCCTGCGAGGAGTGCGAGGGGCGCGGCCTGCTCATCACCGAGGTCGCCTACATGGACCCGGTCACCACGCACTGCGAGGTCTGCGAGGGCCGCCGCTTCAAGGAGTCGGTGCTCCAGCACCGGGTGCGCGGCAAGAACATCGCGGACGTCCTGGAGATGTCCGCCGAGGAGGCGGGGGAGTTCTTCCTCTCGGGACCGCTGCGGGCCAAGGCCAACGCCCTGATCGAGACCGGCATCGGTTACCTCGGCCTCGGCCAGTCCCTGGCCACCCTGTCCGGCGGTGAGCGCCAGCGGCTCAAGCTCGCCGACCGGCTCTCCGGCTCCGGCACCGTCTACATCCTCGACGAGCCGACCACCGGCCTCCACCTGTCCGACATCGACAACCTCGTCGGCCTGCTCAACCGGATCGTCGAGCGGGGCAACACCGTCATCGTCATCGAACACGACCTGGCCGTGATCTCCCAGGCCGACTGGGTCATCGACCTCGGCCCCGAGGGCGGCAACACCGGCGGCGAGATCATCTTCACGGGCACCCCGGCCGACCTGGCCCGGGCGCCCCACTCACACACCGGCCAGCACCTGAGCCTCTATCTGGCCCGGTAGCACGCCTCCAAGCGGCGGACGGGGGACGGCGGACGGGGGACGGCGGACGGGGTCCGACCCGATCGGGGCGGACCCGCGCCTGCGCATCACACTGAACTTCCATCCGGACCGGACCACGGGCGGCCGGCCCG
>NZ_JBEYZD010000108.1:0-19051 GCF_040645895.1 Streptomyces olindensis
ATGCCGTCGGTTCACCAGGTGTAGATGGCGTACGCACAGTCAGTGCCGGTGTGCGCTCCGCGTCACGCGCCGTGCCGGTGTGCGGCTCCCCGTCACGCCCCGTGCCGCGTGCGCGCGGCACGCGTCACCCGCGGGCGCGCGCCGCGCAGTCCACGTCCCGGGCCGGCAGGCGTCCCGTGGCCAGGTACGCGTTGACCGTGTCGTCGACGCACGGTGAGCCGTAGACGCCGTACACCCCGTGCTGGTCCGCGCCGCGCAGGGTGACCAGGCGCGAGGAGGGCCACAGGGCGCGGACCGTCGTGGCGCCGTCGTAGTAGGTGCGCGGGTCCCCGGTGGCGTTGACGAGGAGGGCCGGCAGGTCGTCCCGGACGGTGGTGGGACGCTCGCGCGGCCGGTCCCAGGAGGCGCACGGGTTGATGTTCTGCGTGAGGGGCGAGAAGAGCGGGTCCCGCGCGCGGGTGCGCTGGACGTCGCGCCAGTACACCTCGGGATCACGCGGGGCGGCGTTGTCGCCGCAGATGATCGCCGTCTGCGCGCTGCCGTAGGGGGAGTCGGTGCCCGTGAGCACGAACTCGAGCACCCCGGCGAGCCACGGCGACGGTGTCACCCGCTGCCCCTGCGACGCGCGCAGCAGGTCCCGCATGCCCTGGGCGAAGTCCCCGTAGGGGGTGTCGTGGTGCATGGAGAGGCCGTTGAGGACGACGACCGGCATCACGTGCTCGTCCAGCCGGTGGTCGCCGAGCCGCAGCGGGGTGCGGGCGGCGGCGGCCCGGATCCGTTCCACGGTGGCCAGCACCTCGCCCCGCGTCCGGCCCAGCCCGTAGGCCGCGTCACGGGCGGCCGCCCAGGAGGCCCACCCCTTCAGGGCCCGCTGGTTGACCGGGCCGACGTCCCGCCACAGCCGGGCGGTGTAGCGGGCCGGGTCGATCACCCCGTCCAGGACGACCCGGTCGGTGCGGCCCGGGAACATCGAGGTGTACACCTCGCCGAGGTAACTGCCGTACGAGTAGCCCAGGTAGGAGATCCGCCGCTCGCCGAGCGCGGCCCGGACGACGTCCATGTCGCGCGCGGTGTTGCGGGTGGTGGCGTGCGGGAGTTCGTCGCCGGCGTGGCGGCGGCAGCGCTCGGCGAGGTCCTTCGCGAACGCGGCCATGCGGTCGAAGCCGGCCCGGTCCGAACCCGCGCCGCGCCACGCCGAGCCGGTCGGCCAGCGGCAGTCCAGCGGTGTGCTGCGGCCGATGAAACGGGGGTCCACGCCGACCACGTCGTACCGCGCGGCCACGTCCTTCATCGCCTCGCGCACCCACGGCCCGTCACCGAGCGAGGGCCCGCCGGGGCCGCCGCCGTTGAGGAGCAGCGGTCCGACACGGCGGCCGGTGTCGGTGGCGCGGATCCGGGAGATCGCGACGGTGATCGTGCGGCCGCCGGGATCCGCGTAGTCCAGCGGGACGGTCACGTCGGCGCAGCGGGCGCCGGCCTGCCGCAGTTCCTTGCCGGTCGTGTCGTCCGGGCCCAGCACGCAGCTCTTCCAGGTCAGGCGCTGCTCGTGAAAGCGGGCGAGAGGGTCGGGGCCGGGGGCTCGCTCGGCGGCCGTGGCCGGCAGCGCCGTGACGGCGAGAGCCCCGGCTGTCAGGGCGAGGGCGGCTCTCCTCGCGGTTCCCGGGAGGCGGGATAACACGTGGTGTCCTTCCTGTCGCGGATACCCCACGGCATGGCAGGGACATGCCGATGAAGGGGATGAAGGGGGTGTGCGACAGAAGGGTAGGAAGGGGCCCACCGCCTGATCACTCCGGCTGGCAGCCGCTTCCCGGTGGGGTATACCCCCGCAGGAAGGCGGGGGAACACCGTTTCCCCGGCCTCGGCGCCCACCGCGATCTCCGCCCCAAGCTGGGAGAACGCGCGGGCAGACCTTGTGCAGGTCCGTGCAGGGGGGTTGTCCAGACATTCTCTCCCGCCTAGGGTCACCTTCCGAGTGCAAGCGCTTTCCAAGCGTGTGTCCGCCGGCCGTCCGAGGAGCGCCGCATGACCGTGTCCCCAGGGACTCCCACCCGCCGCCGCGTGGCCGTCGTCGGCACCGGAGCCATCGTCGGCGGCAGCCACCTGCCCGCGCTGCGGGCCCACGCCGACCGGGTGGAACTGGTCGCCGCCGTCGACGTGGACCAGGAGCGGCTCGACGCCTTCCGCGAGCTGGCCGGCGAGCAGGTCGCCGGGTACACCTCGGTGGACGCGATGCTGGACGCCGTCCGACCCGACCTGGTCCTCATCGGCACGCCGCCCTCCCTGCACCGGGACCAGACGGTGGCCGCCCTCAAGGCCGGTGCCTGGGTGCTGTGCGAGAAGCCGCTCACCCTGTCGCTCGCCGAGTACGACGAGATCGCCGCCGCCGAGGAGGCCACGGGCGCCTACGCGGCGGTCGTCTTCCAGCACCGCTACGGCTCCGGCGCGGTGCACGCCCGCGAGCTGATCACGAGCGGCGAGCTGGGCGCCCCGCTGGTCGCGCACTGCCAGACGACCTGGCACCGGGACGCCGCCTACTACGCGGTGCCGTGGCGCGGGAAGTGGGCCAGCGAGGGCGGCGGCCCCACCATGGGCCACGGCATCCACCAGTACGACCTGCTGCTGCACCTGCTGGGCGAGTGGGAGGAGATCCGGGCGATGGCGGCCCGGCTCGTGCACGACACCGAGAGCGAGGACGTCTCCACCGCCCTGGTGCGCTTCCGGAGCGGCGCCCTCGCCACCGTCGTCAACAGCGTGCTCTCCCCGGACGAGGTGAGCCGCATCCGCATCGACTGCGCGGACGCCACCGTGGAGCTCACCCACCTGTACGGCCACAGCAACGACAGCTGGGTCTACACCCCGGCCCCGCACGTCGCCTCCGACCGCGCCATCGCCTGGCGCACCCCCGCGCACGACGTGCCGAGCTCGCACACGGCCCAGCTCGGCGCGCTCCTCGACGCCTACGACAGCGGCAGCCGGCCACCGGGCAGCGGCCGGGACGCCCGCGCCACCCTCGAATTCGCCGCCGCCCTGTACAAGGCGGCGTTCACCGGCCGATCCGTGCACGCGGGGGAGATCGGCCCCGGCGACCCGTTCTACGAGGCCATGCACGGCGAGTACCCCGACTGGGCCCCCAAGGAGCGCGCATGAGCATCCGCGTCACCCACACGCACGGCGAGGACATCGCCGTCACGGCGGCGAACGGCACGGAGATCCTCCGCTACGTCTACCGCCCCGACCCGGATCCCTTCGAGTCCCGCAAGCCCTACGCCCATCCCGTGCGCACCCTGTCCGGCCGCACGGTCACCGGCTACCGCCCGAACGACCACCGCTGGCACAAGGGCCTGCAGATGACCGCGAGCCATCTGTCCGGCCAGAACTTCTGGGGCGGCAACTGCTACGTCCACGGCCAGGGCTACCTCCCCCTGCCGGAGCGGGTCGGCTCGATGCGGCACGACGGCTTCTCCGCCTTCACCGTCGAGGACGACCGCCTCTCCTTCACCGAGGACCTCACCTGGATCGAGAACGGCGGCGAGGAGTGGGCGCGCGAAGTGCGCGGGCTGACCGTGCACGGGGTGGACGAGGAGACCGGCGCCTGGGCCCTCGACTGGTCGATCCGCCTCACCAACACCCGCTCCGCACCACTGGCCTTCGGCTCCCCGACCACCGCGGGCCGTGAGATGGCCGGCTACACCGGACTCCAGTGGCGCGGCCCGCGCGACTTCACCGGCGGCACGGTCTTCGCCCCGGACACCGACGCCGACGCCGGGAAGCTGATGGGCACCCAGGGGCCGTGGCTCGCGTTCACCACCGAGCACGACGATGTCGACGGCCACTCCACCCTGGTCTTCGCGCACGCCCCCGAGAACCTCGACGAGACGTCCGCGATCCACGAGTCCCACTGGTTCGTCCGCTCCGAGCCGTTCCCGACGGTCGCCTTCTCCTGGGCGTTCTTCGAGGAGTTCGAGCTGCCCCCGGGCGAGTCCTTCGCGTACCGCTACCGCATCGTCGTCGCCGACGGCGCCTGGGACCGCGACCGGGTCGGCACCTACCTGGGGGGTCTGCCGTGGTGAGCGAACCGAAGCCGGCGCTCCCGCACCCGCTGCCCGGAGCGGTCGGCCTGTCCCATCTGAGCGCCTACGACTGGGAGGCCGCCGACGGCGTCTGCGGCGGCAGCCCCCATCTGCACCTGGTGTGCACCGAGGCGTACGTCGTCACCGGCGGCCGGGGCGCGGTGCAGACGCTGAGCCCCGACGGCTACCGGGACATCCCCCTGGCGGCCGGCTCCGTCGCCTGGTTCACGCCGGGCACCGTGCACCGCATGGTGCAGGGCGGCGACCTGCGCATCACCGTGCTGATGCAGAACAGCGGCCTGCCCGAGGCGGGGGACGCCGTGTTCACCTTCCCGCCCGAGGTGCTCGCCGACCCGGAGAAGTACGCCGCCGCGGCCGCCCTGCCGCCCGGCACCGGACCGGAGACGGCGGCGGCCGCCCGCCGCCGCAGGGATCTCGCCGTCGAGGGCTACCTCGCCCTGCGCGAGGCGCTCGTCGCCGGGGACAACGGCCCCTACCGGGAGTTCCAGCGCGCCGCCGCCCGCCTCGTGCGGGACAAGGTGCCCACCTGGCGCGCCCTGTGGCAGGCCGGCGCCCTGGCCACCGCCGAACGCACCGGCGCCCAGCTCGACGCGCTGGCCGCCGGCGAGCCCGCCTACCTCGGTGACGCCACGGCCCACGAGGCCGCGCCCACCCGGCTCGGCGGCTTCGGCATGTGCGGCCGCCGCGACGAGTACGCACTGCCCGGCACCACACTGCCGTACCAGGCGGAATAGCCGCAGGGCGATCCGGGGGGAACTGAGGGGGGCTCAACCACAACTCCGAGGAGAGGAGTGACCTCGGCATGCCCGGACACAGGACAAAGGGGTTCTGCGCGTCGGCCGCCGCACTGGCACTGTGCGCCGTGCTGGCGGGCTGCGGAGGACCCGGCGAGTCCGCCGGCGGCGGCAAGGTCGTGCTGCGCTACACGTGGTGGGGCAACCCCGACCGCGCGGAACGCACCGAGCAGGCCGTCGCGCTGTTCGAGAAACAGCACCCGGACATCGACGTGGCGACGTCGTTCTCCGGCTACGACGCCTACAAGCAGAAGCTCGCCACCCAGGCCGCCGGCGGCGACGCCCCGGACGTGATGCAGCTGGACTACCGCCAGATCGACCAGTACGCCTCCGGCGGCGTCCTGCTCGACCTGGGGAAGCAGAAGTCCGTCCTGCGCACCTCCGAGATAGACCAGGGCCTGCTCGCCACCGGCCGCGTCGACGACGTCCAGTACGCGATCCCGCAGGGCCGCGGCACCGAGACCGTCGCCTACGACGTCCGGACCTGGAAGAAGTCGGGCGTTCCCCTCCCCGGCGACAGCTGGACCTGGAGCCAGTGGGCCGACATCATGCGCGCCCTCGCGAAGAAGACCGGCAAGCCCGGGGCGACCGACCCCGGCCAGAGCGAGGACGCCTTCGAGGTCTGGCTGCGCGGCCAGGGCAAGGCCCTCTACACCGAGGACGGCGGGCTCGGCTTCACCGCCGACGACCTCACCCGCTGGTGGAGCTTCACCGACGGGCTGCGCCGCGAGGGCGCCGTCTCGCCCGCCGAGCAGACCACCCAGCTCGACGGCTCCGTCGAGAACACGCCCCTCGGGCGCGGCAAGTCCGTCACCGACGCCAACTGGGACGCCCCGGCGAGCGGTTTCCTCGCCCTCGTCCCGACCGGCGTCGCCCTCGCCCCCATGCCGACGGGCGAGGACGGCACACCCGGCCAGTACTTCAAGCCGTCCATGTTCGTCGGCGTCTCCGCGAACACCGCCCATCCGAAGGAGGCGGCGCGGCTCGTCGACTTCCTGATCAACGACCGGCAGGCCGCGGAGATCCTCGGCGCGAGCCGCGGCATCCCCGTCAACGAGACCATCCGCGACGAGATCGGCCCGCAGCTCAAGGACTTCGACAGGACCATCGCCGACTTCCAGGCGTCCCTGGAGGGCAAGCTCCACGACCCGCCCCAGGCACCGCCGGCGGGCGACAACGCCCTCCAGAGCACCTTCCAGCGCGACTACGACCAGGTCTCCTACGCGCGCATGTCGCCCCGCGAGGCGGCCGAGAACTACGTCACCGAGGCGAAGGCGGAGCTGAGGTCATGACCACCACCGCGATTCCCGCGGAGGCGGAACGCGCCCCCGCCCCCGCCCCGAAACGCCGCCCCAGGCGCGAACGCGAGGGCGCCGCCTGGGTGTTCCTCTCCCCGTGGGTCCTCGGCGCGGTCGTGCTGACGCTGCTGCCGATGGCCGTGTCGCTGTACCTGTCGTTCACCGACTACGACCTGTTCACCCCGCCCAAGTGGGTGGGCCTGCGCAACTACGTGCAGATGTTCACCGAGGACCCCCGCTACTGGCGCTCGGTCGTGACGACCCTGACGTACGTCGTCGTCGCCGTGCCCCTGCAACTGGCCCTCGCCCTCGTCGTGGCGCTCGCCCTGAAGGGCATGAAACGCGGCAAGGCCTTCTACCGCTCCGCGTTCTACGCGCCCTCCCTGCTCGGCGCGTCGATGTCGATCGCCCTGGTCTGGCGGGCGATCTTCAACGACGGCGGCACCGTGGACAACCTGTTCGGCACCGGCGGCTGGGTCAACAAGCCCGGCTGGGCGCTGCTCGCCGTCGCCCTGCTGACGGTGTGGCAGTTCGGCGCGCCGATGGTCATCTTCCTCGCCGGGCTCCAGCAGATCCCCGCCGAGCTGTACGAGGCGGCGGCCTGCGACGGGGCCTCGAAGTGGCGGCAGTTCCTGTCGGTCACCGTGCCGATGCTCTCCCCGGTGATCTTCTTCAACCTCGTCCTGCAGACCATCCAGGCCTTCCAGGTGTTCACCCCCGCCTTCGCGGTCAGCGCGGGCAAGGGCGGACCCGCCGACTCGACCCTCGTCTACACCATGTACCTCTACGACCGCGGCTTCGTCGCCTCCCACATGGGATACGCCTCCGCCATGGCCTGGGTGCTGCTCGTCGTGATCGGCGTCGTCACGGCGGTGCTGTTCCGCACCTCGCGCTCCTGGGTCTTCTACGCCTCCGAGGGGGACCGATGACCGCCGTCCCGACCACCGCGCCCCGCACACCCGTCCGCTGGGGCCGCATCGCCCTGCACCTCGGCTGCCTGGCCGCCCTGCTGGTGATGCTCTACCCGCTGGCCTGGCTGCTGGCCACCTCGCTCAAGCCCGCCGACGAGGTCATCGCCAGCCTGAACCTGCTGCCCAGCCACCTGGAGTGGGCGAACTACCAGACTGCCCTGGAGGGCGTGAACGACGTCTCCATCTGGCGGCTGCTCGGCAACTCGCTGCTCATCGCGGGCGGCGCGGTCATCGGCAACGTCATCAGCTGCTCGCTGGCCGCCTACGCCTTCGCCCGGCTGCGGTTCCGGCTGCGCGGGCCGCTGTTCGCGTTCATGATCGCCACGATCATGCTGCCGCACCACGCGGTGCTGATCCCGCAGTACATCATCTTCAACCAGCTGAACCTGGTGAACACCTACTGGCCGCTGATCCTGCCGAAGTTCCTCGCCACCGAGGCGTTCTTCGTCTTCCTCATCGTGCAGTTCATGCGCGGGCTGCCGCGCGAGCTGGAGGAGGCGGCCCGGATCGACGGCTGCGGCCCGTTCCGCAGCTTCTTCCAGGTCGTGCTGCCGCTCACCCGGCCGGCCCTGATCACCACCGCCATCTTCACGTTCATCTGGACCTGGAACGACTTCTTCACCCAGCTCATCTACCTCTTCGACCCGGACAAGTTCACCCTGACGCTCGCGCTGCGCTCCTTCGTGGACGCCTCCAGCACCTCCGCCTTCGGCCCGATGTTCGCCCTGTCGGTGATCGCGCTGCTGCCGATCGTGCTGTTCTTCCTCGCCTTCCAGCGGTTCCTGGTGGAGGGCATGGCCAGCTCCGGACTGAAGGGGTGAGCGGGATGCCGACTCGTGAGGCCGGCGAGGTGTTCGGGCCGCGCATGACCCTGTTCGCGGACGTGCTGAGCGTCGGACTCGTCACCTCGGTGGCGTGCCTGCCGCTGGTGACGGCCCCGGCCGCGCTGTCGACGGCGTGTGCCGTGCTGCGCGGGGCGGGGCAGGACCGGCCCGTCACGGCCGGACGGTACGCCGCCTTGCTGCGCGAGCGCCTGCGGGCCGGTGATCTGCTGGCGGGAGCCGTCGCGCTGGCGGGTCTGCTGCTGCTCGCCGCGGACCTGGCCCTGGCCGGGGCGGGCCTGCCCGGGGCGCCGCTGTTCGCGGTGGCTGCCGCCGGCATCGGCGCCTGCGCCGCGGTCGTCGGCCTGCGCGCCTGCGGACGCCCGGAGTCGGTCACCGACTGGCGGGCGGCGCTGCGCGGGGCGGGCCGGGACGCCGTGGCGGACGTGGGCGGCAGCGGGCTGGTCCTGCTCGCCGTGGCGACGGCCGCGCTGTGCGCCTGGATGCTGCTGCCGCTGGCCTTCCTGGTCCCAGGCCCGCTGGCCCTGGCGCTCACGGCCGTCGACGTCCGGCGGTCCGCCGCCGTTCCCGTTCCGTAGCCCGCCGCCCTACCGGGCCTTGAGGGACTTCGGCTGACGGGCCGTCAGCACTGCGGGAGCCGGGAGCCGGGAGCCGGGAGCCGGGAGCCGGGAGCCGGGCGCGGGGTGAAGCCTCCCCGTGCCCGGCCGCCCGGCGGCTCACCGGCGCAGGGAGTCGGTGATGCTGATGCGCGGCCACGAGCGGGCCGCCGTGAGAAGCGCCTGTGTCCTCGCGGAGGGAGTGGCCGCTGCCGCCGCCAGCGCCGCCGCGGCGCTCGCGATGCCGAGGACCGCGCCGGCCGCCACATCGCCCGGGTAGTGCACGCCGGTGTGGATGCGGGAGTAGCCGACGGCGCCCGCCAGCGCCCCGAGCGGCACCGCCGCCGGGGGCAGGACCACGCCGACGGCGGTGGCGAACGCGACCGCCGACGCCGTGTGCCCCGAGGGGAACGAGGCCGACGTCGGCATCCGGACGTGCCGGTCCACCGTCACCCGGGCGGCCTCCCGGTCCGGCCGGGCCCGGCGCACCAGGCGCTTGCCGAGCAGGTTGGCGGAGGCCGAGGCCACGGCGATCGCGCCGACGCCGGCGAGCGCGGCCCTGCGCGGCCGCTTGCCGGCCAGTGCCAGGGCGGCGGCGATGGTGAAGGAGATCTTCGAGTGGTCCGCCGCGTGCGACAGGTGGCGCAGCGTCCGGTCGAGGGTGGGCGTGGGGGTGGCGGCCACCGCCGCGTACAGGGCGCCGTCCACGGCCCTGAGATCGCCCATGACGGCGCCCAGGAGCCGGCCGGGCCCACCCGAGGGCTTCCCGTCCTTCGGGAGCGGACGGAGGGCGTCCGCGTCTGTGGTCGTCGGATCGGTCATGTGCTTCTCCCCGCAGTGGCCTTCCCAGCAAGGTACCGGCTCACACCGGGCGCACGCTCGGCGCCCCCGCGAGCCGGTACCACCCGAGTGCCCAGGTGGCGGCGGGCCATCCGGTGAGCCGGACCACGACGCCCTCAGATGCGTCCGGCCCGCCGTTGCCGGCGCAGGAGCAGGCCCAGGTACAGGCCGCCGACCACCGCGGTCACCACGCCGACCGGGAGCTGGGCCGACTCGTGGAGGTGCTGGGAGGCGAAGTCCGCGGTGACCACGAGGAGCGCGCCGGTGCAGGTGGCGGCGAGGAGGTTCGGGCCGGGCTGCCGGGTGAGGCGCCGGGCCAGCTGGGGCGCGATGAGGGCGACGAACGGGATCGGCCCGGCCGCCGCGGTGGCGACCGCGCAGGCCGCCGTGGCGAGGACCAGCATCACCAGCCGGGTGCGCTGCACGGACACCCCGAGCCCGCCCGCGACGTCGTCGCCCATCTCCAGGATCTTCAGCCGGCCCGCCACGCACACGATCAGCGGCAGGACCACCAGCAGCCCGAGCGCGGCGGGCCGCACGTCCTGCCAACCCCGGCCGTTGAGGCTGCCGTTGAGCCACACCATGGCCTGCGCGGCCTCGGTGAACCGCGCCTTGGCCAGCAGGTAGGCGTTGACCCCCTGGAGCAGGGCGCTGACGCCGATGCCGACGAGGACCAGCCGGAACCCGTGGATGCCGTGCCGCCAGGCGAGGACGTACACCAGGACGGCCGTCGCCAGGCCCCCGCCCACCGCCCCGAGCGCCACCTGCCCGCCGGTGCCGCCCGCGACCAGCACGACCAGCAGCCCGCCGGTGGCCGAGCCGTAGGTGAAGCCGACGATGTCCGGGCTGCCGAGCGGGTTGCGGGACAGGCTCTGGAAGAGCGCGCCGCTCACCCCGAGGGCGGCTCCGACGAGGATGCCGGTGAGCAGCCGGGGCAGACGCAGTTCGCCCACGACGAAGTCGGTCCGGCGGCTGCCGTTGCCCAGCAGGGTCCGGACCACGTCCGCCGGGGAGATCGCGTACTCGCCGGTGCCCAGGGCGAGGACGCCCACTCCGGCCGTGGCGGCCAGCACGAGCACGCAGACCGTCAGGGCGCGCACGTCCAGCCGCAGGGACAGGCGCTGGGAGCGGCTCCGCACGACGTGGGTCCGGGCGGGGAGCCCGGCGGGCGCCGGGGTCTGCGTCGTCACGCGGCCACCACCCTGCGGTGCCGTACGAGCGCGATGAACACCGGCGCCCCGACGACCGCCGTGACCACGCCCGCGTCGAGTTCGTCGGGGCGGACGGCGACCCGGCCGAGGACGTCCGCGAACAGCAGCAGCGCCGGGGCCAGCAGCAGCGACAGCGGGAGCGTCCAGCGCTGGTCGGCGCCGGCGATCATGCGGGCCATGTGCGGGACGGCGAGACCGACGAACACCAGCGGGCCGACGGCCGAGGTCGCCGCGCCGCACAGCAGCGTGACGGCGAGCAGCCCGAGGAAGCGGGTGCGGTGCAGATGGGCGCCGAGCGAGCGGGCGGCGTCGTCGCCGAGGGCCATCGCGTTGAGCGGCCGGACCAGGCCGAGGGCCAGCACCAGGCCCACGGCGACGAACGGCGTGATGGTCGTCAGCGTGGCGCTGTCGGCCCGCGCGAGCGAGCCCACGCTCCAGAACCGCAGCTGGTCCAGGGCCTGCGCGTCGAGCAGCATCAGGGTCTGGCTGATCCCGGTGAACACCGCGGCGATCACCGCGCCGCCGAGCGCGAGCCGTTCGGGCGTGGCGCCGCCGCGTCCGCCCGAGGCCAGCGTGTACACGAGCAGGCCCGCCACCACCGCGCCCGCCAGCGCGAACCACACGGAGGCCCACAGGCTGGTCAGCCCCAGCACGGTGAGGGACAGGACGACGCCGGTGGCGGCGCCGGCGTTGACGCCGAGCAGGCCGGGGTCGGCCAGCGGGTTGCGGGTGAGCGCCTGGATGAGCGCGCCCGCGACACCGAGTGCGGCACCCGCGGCGATGCCGGCCAGGGTGCGCGGCACCCGCACGTCCCAGATGACGGAGGCGGCGGTCGAGCCGTCGTCGTGCCGCAGCGCGTCCACGACGACGGAGACCGGCAGCGACCGCGACCCGATGGCCAGGCTGAGCAGGACGGCCGCGAGGAGGAGCAGCAGGGCGCCCAGGACGGCGAGGGTGCGGGTGGAGGTCCGGCGGCGGGCGGGCGGCGCCGGGGAGGGCTTCTCCGGGCGGGCCGGAGCGGTGGTCTCAGCCGGCACCGCTGCCCTCCGCGCGCAGTCGTGCGGCGATCCTGCGGCCCAGCTCCTTCTTGTCGATCTTGCCGACGGAGGTCCTGGGGAAGGCGTCGGCCACTTCCACCCGGTCGGGCAGCTTGTAGGCGGCGACGCCCCGTTCGGTGAGGAACGCGGCCAGGTCCCGCTGGGTGGGGGCCGCCTGGCCGCGGAGCACGAGGTAGGCGCAGGTGCGTTCGCCCATGGTCGCGTCGGGCATGCCGACCACGGCCGCGTCGTGCACGGCGGGGTGGGCGAGGAGGTGGTTCTCCAGCTCCTCGGCGGAGATCTTGTCGCCGCCCCGGTTGATCTGGTCCTTGGCCCGGCCCTCGACGACCAGGTGCCCGGAGGGCAGGACGCGCACCAGGTCGCCGGTGCGGTAGTAGCCGTCGTCGGTGAAGGAGCGGGCGTTGTGCCCGGGCGCGCGGTAGTAGCCGCGCAGGGTGTAGGGGCCGCGGGTGAGCAGTTCACCGGTGCCGCCGGGCGGCACGTCGTGGCCGTCCTCGTCCACCACCCGGATCTCGTCGGCCGGGGACATCGGGCGGCCCTGGGTCTCGGCGACGAGTTCCGGCGGGTCGTCCAGGCGCGTGTAGTTGAGGAGGCCCTCGGCCATGCCGAAGACCTGCTGGAGGGCGCAGCCGAGGGCGGGTCCGACCCGGGCCGCGGGTTCGGCGCCCAGCTTGGAGCCGCCGACCTGGAGCAGCCGCAGGGACGACAGGTCGGCCTCCTCCCACTCCACGGCGTCCAGCCAGAGCAGGGCGATCGGCGGGACCACGGCGGTGACGGTGACCCTCTCCCGCTCGATCAGCGCGAAGGCGTCCTCGGGGCTGGGCGTGGGGGAGAGGACGACGGTGCCGCCGGCGTACAGCGTGCCGAGCAGGCCGGGGCAGGCGAGCGCGAAGTTGTGCGCGGTCGGCAGCACCACCAGGTAGACGGTGGAGCTGTCGAAGCCGCAGACCTCGGCGCTGGCACGGACGTTGTAGGCGTAGTCGTCGTGGGTGCGCGGGATGAGCTTCGGCTTGCCCGTGGTGCCGCCGGACAGCAGCAGCACGGCCACGTCCGAGGGGTCGGGCACGGCTAGCGGGACCGGGGCGGCGTCGACGTCGCCGAGCGCGGTGAACTCCTGGGGATCACCGGCCACCAGGACGTGCTCCACGCCGGGCACGGCCTTGCGCACGGCCCGGGCGAGGGCCCGGTGGTCGAAGTGGTCGTGGGTGTCCGGGATCGCGTACGCCTTCGCGCCGGACGTCTCGGCGACGTGGACGATCTCGCTCTCCCGGTGCGCGGGCAGCGTCAGCACCGGTATCGCGCCGGCCCGCAGCAGCGCGAAGAACAGCACCACGAAGGCGTCCGTGTTGGGGAGTTGGACCACCACGCGGTCCCCGGCGCCGATGCCGAGCCGGCGCAGTCCCGCGGCCTGCCGGTCGGCGCGGGCGTCGAGTTCGGCGTACGACCACCGGTCGCCCGCCGCGTCCACGAGCGCGATGCGCTCCGGGTCGCGTTCGGCCCGGTCCCGCAGCAGCCGGTCCAGCGGCCGGCCCTCCCAGAACCCCTCGGCCCGATACCTCTCCGCGACCTCTTCCGGCCAGGGCACCCAACCGTCGAGCATCCTCAACTCCCGCCTGCTGTTTAGGAAAGGCTTCCCTAATGGAAGATCGGGGTCAAGCCTGGACGAGAGTTCGGGGCGGAGGCTAGGGTCTTACCTTAGGTTAGGTTAACCTAAGCTCGGGAGGTAGTCGTTGCTGCGGTACCGGAGCGCGCGGACGGAACTGCCGGGAGACCCCGTCCTGCTGGCCGCCAGGCTGGCGGAGTCGGGACTGTTCGACCAGTACGTGGTCTACGAGAGGGAAGGCGAATGGTGGTTCGCCGGAGGCGCGCTCGGTGAGGTCGTGGTCGACCGCTCCGAAGTCCGCCGCCGCCTGCTCACCGAGGACGCCGCGGTCCCGCTCGGCCCGCACCCCCTGCGCCAAGTCCAGGAACAGCTCGACCGGATGGCCGTCGAGGGCTGGCGCGCCTACGGCTGGATGGCCTACGAGTTCTCGCACCTGAACGCCGGCCGGCCCGACCGGGCCGGGGACGGGCGGCTCCTCCACCTCGTCGTCCCGCAGAGCGAGGTGAGGCTCCGTCAGGGCGAGGCCGAGGTGCGCAGTACGGACCCGGAGACGCTCCGGGCGTTAATGGCCCTGCTGGCCGCCCCCGTCACCCGTGAGCCGGTGGAGGCCCGGCCGATCGACGTGGCGGACACCGACGGCACCTACCCCGGCCTCGTGGCCCGCGCCATCGAGGAGATCCGGGCCGGCGAACTGCAGAAGGTCATCCTCTCCCGGACCGTCCCGGTGCCGTTCCCGGTCGACTTCACCGCCACCTACGTGCACGGCCGGTCCCACAACACCCCCGCCCGCTCCTACCTGATGAACCTCGGCGGACGCCGGGTCGTCGGCTTCAGCCCCGAGACCGTCGCCGAGGTCGGGGCGGACGGCCGGGCCCTCACCCAGCCGCTCGCCGGGACCCGCGCCCGCGGCTTCGGCGAGCAGGAGGACGAGCGGCTGCGCGCCGAACTCCTCGCCGATCCCAAGGAGATCTCCGAGCACGTGCTCTCCGTGAAACTGGCGGAGGAGGAGATGGCCACCGTGTGCCGCCCGGGCACCGTCTCCGTGCGCGACCTGCTGAGCGTGCGCCGGCGCGGCTCGGTCCAGCACCTCGGCTCCAGCGTGCACGGACAGCTCGCCGAGGGCGCCACCGCCTGGGACGTGCTGCGGGCCGTCTTCCCGGCCGTGACCGCCTCCGGCATCCCGAAGGCGCAGGCGTACGACTGCATAGCCCGGCTGGAGACGGAACCGCGCGGCGTCTACAGCGGCGCGGCCCTCATGGCGGGCAGCGACGGCTCGCTCGACGCGGCCCTGGTCCTGCGCAGCCTCTTCGAGGAGGACGGCCGCACCTGGCTGCGGGCCGGCGCCGGTATCCTCGCCGGGTCGACTCCCGCCCGGGAACTGGAGGAGACCTGCGAGAAACTCCGCAGCGTCGCCCCCTACGTCGTCCCCGCGCAACCGGCGCCGCTCGCCGCGCCGTCCCTGAGGAGTTAGGTGCGAAGGTGCGACTGGGAGAAGTCGTCGTCGATGTCACCCCCCTGAGAGCGAGCAGGCACTTCCGGCTGCTGTTCGCCACCCAGGCGATCTCCATGCTGGGCACGCACCTCACCTCGGTCGCGGCCAGCATCCAGGTCTACGAGCTGACCGGGTCCTCGGTCCAGGTCGGCCTGATGAGCCTGTCGTTGGGGCTGTCGCTGCTGGTCGGGCTGGTCGCGGGCGGTGTGCTCGCCGACCGGGTCGACCGGCGCCGGATCGTGCTCGTCACCCGGGCCGCGACCGCCGTGGTGATCACGGGTCTCGCGGTGAACGCGGCCCTGCCCGACCCGCAGCTGTGGTTCGTGTTCGTCGCGGCCGTCCTCGCGGGCGGCGCCAGTGGTCTCGGCGGACCCGCCCTGATGGCCGCCGCCCCGGCCCTGGTCGCGCCGGGCCAACTCGCGGCCGCCGGGGCGCTGATGACCCTCACCGCCCAGCTCGGCGCCATGGCCGGGCCCTCCCTCGCGGGCGTCATCGCGGCCGGGCCGGGGGTCGCGCTGTGCTTCGCGGCCGACGCCGTCATCTACGTCGTGGGCCTCGCCCTGCTCGCCCCGCTCCCCCGCCTCGCGCCCGAGGGGGCCGGGGAGCCGCAGCACCCGCTCAAGGCCATGGGCGAGGGCCTGCGCTTCCTGCGCGGCAACCAGGTCGTCGCCGGGCTGCTGCTGATCGACGTGTGCGCCGTGGTCTTCGCCATGCCGTACGCGCTCTTCCCGGAACTGGGCACCGAGCACTTCGGCGGCGGACCCTCCACCGTCGGCCTGCTCTACACCGCCCCCGCGGTCGGCTCGTTCTGCGGGGCCCTGGCCAGCGGCTGGACCGGCCGGATCCACCACACCGGACGCGCCCTGATCGGCGCGGTCGCGCTGTGGGGCCTGGCGATCACCTGCTTCGGCCTGAGCCCCACCCTGTGGACCGCACTGGTCTTCCTGGCCCTCGCGGGCCTCGGCGACACCGTCTCCGAGATCCTGCGCCGGGCCCTGCTCCAGCACTACACGCCGGACCGCCTCCAGGGCCGGGTCGGCAGCCTCTGGCTCGCCCAGGCCACCGCCGGCCCCTCCGTGGGCAACGTGGAGGCCGGCCTGGTGGCCCGGGCGCTCGGCTCCTCGGCCGGCGCCGCCGTCGTCGGCGGAGTGGTGTGCCTGGCCGGAGTGGCGGCGGTCGCCCTCGCCCTGCCGGGGCTGCGCAAGGCCACCCTCCAGGGGCCGCCCGCCGGTGACGGACGCGCGGCGCCCGCCGAGACGTCACCCGCCGCCGACTGACGCCGCGCCCGCGAGGAGGGCCATGCCGAGCACGACCATCGACGGAGTCCGGATCCACTACGACGACACCGGCCACGGCGAGCCCGTGCTCCTGGTCATGGGCCAGGGCGCCCGGGGACGCGCCTGGCACCTCCACCAGGTGCCCGCCCTGGTCGAGGCCGGACACCGCGTGGTCACCTTCGACAACCGGGGCGTCCCGCCGAGCGAGGAGTGCCCCGGGGGCTTCACCATCGACGACCTCGTGGCCGACACGGCGGGTCTCGTCGAGCACCTCGGCCTCGCACCCTGCCGCCTCGTCGGCGTCTCGATGGGGGCGTACGTCGTCCAGGAGCTGATGCTGCGCCGGCCCCGGCTCGTGCGGCAGGGCGTGCTGATGGCCACCCGGGGCAGGACCGACGCCCTGCGCTCCGCCACCGCCGCGGCCGAACGCGCCCTGTACGACAGCGGGGTGGAGCTGCCCCCTGCCTACGCGGCCTGGGTGCGGGCCGTGCGGAACCTCTCGCCCGCCACCCTCGACGACGAACAGCGGGTCCGGGACTGGCTGGAGCTGTTCGAGCTGTCGCCGGAGCCCGGCGGGCCGGGTGTACGGGCCCAGCTCGACCTGGAGGTCCCCGAGGGGCGGCTCGACGCCTACCGGGCGATCGACGTGCCCTGCCTGGTGATCGGCTTCGCGGACGACCTCGTCCTGCCGCCCCGTCTGAGCCGCGAGGTCGCCGAGGCCGTCCCCGGCGCCCTCTACCAGGAGATCAAGGGCTGCGGCCACTACGGCTATCTGGAGCGCCCGGACGAAGTGAACCGCGTGCTTCTGGAGTTCTTCCGCAACTGTTCCGCGTAGCCGTTCTTCCCGACACGGCGATGTTGATTTAGGTTAGCCTCACCTAAGTGCTACTCCTCAGGGGGTCATGGTGCAGCGCACCTTGCTCAACGGCAAGATCCACCGAGCCACCGTCACCCAGGCCGATCTGCACTACGTAGGGTCCCTGACCATCGATCAGGACCTCATGGACGCAGCCGACATCACCGAGGGCGAGCAGGTCCACGTGGTCGACATCGACAACGGCGCCCGGCTCACCACCTACGCCATCACCGGCGCACGCGGCACCGGCGTCATCGGCGTCAACGGGGCCGCCGCCCACCTCGTCCACCCCGGCCACCTCGTGATCATCATGTCGTTCGCCGTGCTCGACGAGTCCGAACGGGCCGCCCACCGGCCCCGGGTCGTCCACGTCGACAAGGCCAACCGGATCCTCGCCCTCGGCGCGGACCCGGCCGAGCCGGTCCCCGGGGCGCCCGACCAGTACTCGGGAGCCTTCACCCAGCAGGAGAGGAACTGAGCCATGGCCAACCCGTTCGACGACGACAGCGGCGTCTTCCGCGTCCTGGTGAACGACGAGGGCCAGTACTCGCTGTGGCCCGACTTCGCGCCCGTACCGGCCGGCTGGGAGAGCGTGCACGGCCCGGACACCCGGGCCGCCTGCCTGGAGCACATCGAGCGGAACTGGACGGACATGCGCCCCCGCAGCCTGGCCGAGGCGATGCGCGGAGCCGGCGACTGATGGCGCCCCGGCCGGTCGTGGAGGACGTCCTTCCGCTGTCGCCGACGCAGGAGGGCATGGTCTTCCACGCCCTGTACGACGAGCAGGCCCGGGACGTCTACACCGGACAGCTGGTCATCCGGCTCGAAGGGCCGCTGGACCAGGGCCGGTTGCGCGCGGCGGCCGACGCCCTCCTGGCCCGGCACGCCAACCTGCGGGCCGCCTTCCGCACCCAGCGGTCGGGCCGGCGGGTGCAGGTGATCGCCGGCGGCATCCGGACGCCCTGGCGCGCCACCGACCTGTCCGGCCTGCCGCCGGCCGAGCGGCAGGCCGCGTTCGAGGACCTGCTCGCCCGGGACCGCGAGATCCGCTTCGACCTCGCCCGCCCGCCGCTGCTGCGCATCCGGCTCGTGGCGTTCGGGGCCCTGGACCACCGGCTGCTGGTCTCCTCGCACCACCTCCTGTGGGACGGCTGGTCCGCGCCCGTGCTGGTCCGCGAGCTGTTCGGGCTCTACACCTCGGGCGGCGACCCGGCCGCCCTGCCCCCGGTCCGGCCCTACCGCGACTATCTCGCCTGGCTGTCCCGCCAGGACCGCGCCGCCGCCGAACAGGCCTGGCAGGCGGCCCTGGACGGCCTCGACGAACCCTCCCTCATCGCCCCCGAGGCCCAGGACCTCCCCGCCGGGCAGCCCGGGCGGCACGTCGTGGAACTCTCCGAGCGGGAGACCACGGCCCTCACCGCCACCGCCCGCGCCAACGGGGTGACCGTCAGCACGGTGCTCCAGGGGCTGTGGGCGGTGCTCCTCGCCCGGCACACCGGCCGGCTGGACGTCGTCCTCGGCGCCACCGTCTCCGGCCGCGACGCCGACGTCCCCGGCATCGAGTCGATGGTCGGACTGTTCATCAACACCCTGCCGGTCCGCGTGCGGTTACGCCCCGCCGAGCCGCTCGCCGACCTCCTCCGGCGCATCCAGTCCGAGCAGGCGGCGCTGCTGGGCCACCAGCACCTCGGGCTCGCCGGCATCCAGCGGGCCACCGGGCAGGGCCTCCTCTTCGACACCCTGCTGGTGTTCGAGAGCTATCCCATCGACGACGACGGCATCGCCCGCGCGCTCGGGCCCGACGGACCCCGCATGACCGAGGTGTCGGTCCGCGACGCCACCCACTACCCGCTCACCCTCACCGCCCTGCCCGGCGACCGGCTCACCCTGACCTTCAGCCACCAGCCGACGGCCCTCGACCACGCGACGGTGACCGGCATCGCGACCGCGTTGCACCGGCTGATACGGGCGTTCACGGAGGAACCCGACCGACTGGTGGGACGGCTGGACACGGCCCCGGACGACGAGCACCGCGCCGCCGCTCCGGATCAGCGGCGCACGGCCTCGCACGACGAGCACCGCGCCGCCGCTCCGGACCAGCGGCGCACGGCCGCGGACGAGG
>NZ_JBEYZD010000109.1:0-17927 GCF_040645895.1 Streptomyces olindensis
GGGACGGGCTGTTCTGCGCCCACCCGCTGGTGCGCATGCCGCTGACCAGCGGCCGGGCCGCGACCGCAGCCACGGCGGGTACGGCCACGCTCAGCAGGCCCACGGCCGCCGCGGCGCGCCGCACCGTCCCGGTCCGCCGCCACGACACGGCCACCCGGACGACCTCGTACAGCCCGAAGCCGCACAGCACCACCGCGAAGCCCAGCACCGGGGTACCGCCGACCGCGGCGAGCGGCAGGAACGCGCCGTCCGCCTGCCCGAACGCGACCTTCCCCCAGGGGAAGCCGTGGAACGGCGCACGCGCGCGTGCCGCCTCGCCGGCGATCCACACGGCCGCCGCCCACACCGGCCACCCGGGCAGCTTCGACACGACCGCGACACCCGCGCCGACCAGCGCGATGAAGAGCGCCTCGATCGCGACCAGGGCGAGCCACGGTCCCGGCCCGACCTCCACACCGGTCCACACCAGCAGCGGCAGCAGGAAGCCCAGGCCGAAGAGGTAGCCGAGGCCGAGCCCCGCCTTCCAGCCGCGGCCGCGCAGCACCCAGCCGAAGCCGGCGAAGGCGGGCAGGGCCAGCCACCACAGGGTGCGGGGCGGGAAGCTGACGTAGAGGAGCAGGCCGGAGAGCGCGGCGGCGGCGGCCGGGAGGAGGCGCACGAGCCACCGGGCCCACGCCGCCGGTGTCCCGGACGCGATCCGCGGCTTCAGCTGGTCCGACTCGTCGACGGAGGTTGCGGTGACGGTCACTCCCGGAGTGTAAGTCGAGTGCCCTCGGCGCCGACAGCGCGGTCCACGGCGGGGGGGCGGCGACACGGCCGTGGTCGCCCGGCTGCGGCACGACAGCCCGCTTTCCCCCAGCACCCGCCCCGCTCCCGTTCCCGCCCCCGCAGCAACGTTCCTGCTCATTTCGTCACGACACATCCCCAAACCGCCCACCAGCCGTTACGGTGTGCCGAAGCCTCAGTCGTGCGGCCGGTGGCGGTCCGTGCGGCCGGGGTCTTCACGGGTCGGGGGCGACGGGGTGCGGGGGGCGGGGCGGCGTGGGTGCCACAGGGATGACGTCTGCGTCCGGGCCGGACGCGGACGGCGAGAGACGGATCGTTCTGGACGCGGCGGGCGTCGTGGTGCTGGGAGCCTGCGCCGGCTGGTCCCTGATCACGGCGGCCGTGCGTGACGGCCGGCCCGAGGGTGTGCTCCTCGCGGTGCTGGCCGTGGCGGCCGGGTACGCCGCCGGGCGGATCGGCGGGGCGCTGCTGCCGGTCGCCGCGCCCTGTGCCGGCGCGCTGGCCGGCATCGTGCTGACGGTGGCCGTTCCGCATCTCGCTCCGGGCCCGCAGATCACGGCGCCGCTGGGACATGCCGGGGCCACGGCGGCCGTGCTGACGCTGTCGGCGGGCGCCGCGTGCTGTGCCGCCTGGGCCGCTCCGACGCCGGTGGTGCGGTTCGCGCTGCGCCTGGTGGCCGCCGGGACCGCGGTGCTGGCGGCGGTGCTGGGTTCGGCCACCGGCTGCGTCGCGTGCGTGGCGGTCCTGCTGTGTTCACTGGCCGCCGGCCGCGTCCGGCGCCGCGGCGCCGCTCTCGCCGCGATGGCCACGGCCGCCGTTTCGGTGACCGGCCTGACCTGGGCGATCGCCGCGCGGGCCGTGCCCACCGGATTCGGCACCGCCCTCGAAGGGCGCCTGACGCCGCACCGCGTCCAGCTGTGGCAGGAGGCGTGGGACCTGCTGCGCGGCGACCCCGCCCTGGGGGTCGGCCCGGGCCGGTTCGGGGAGCTGAGCGCGACGTCCGCCCAGTCGCTGCTGTCCGACGGCAAGCCGCACTCGGCGCCGCTGCAGCAGGCGGCCGAGCAGGGCGTCGTCGGCGTGGCGCTGCTGGCGGCGGCCTTCGGCTGGGTGCTGTACGCGCTGTGGCGCGGCCCGCGCCCGACGCCGGTGGTGCTGACCGCGGGCGCGGCTTTGACGGTGCTCGCCGCGATCGCCGCGATCGGCAACGCGTTGAGCTTCACGGCGGTGTCGGTGGGCGCGGGGCTGCTGGCGGGCATGGCCACGGCGCGCCCGCTCGCCGACGAGCCGTCGAACCGCGCACCGGACCCGCACCCGCGGGACGCCGGCCGCACCCCCGCGTGGTGAAACGGGGGGCACCGGGGGCACGTCCGATCAGAGCCGCAGCACGCACAAGCCGTCCGGCCCCGGCATGGTTCAGTGCGCGGGAGCGCCCGGCTTTCCGGGCCGTAGCCGGGCCTTGATCACCTGTACGGCCGCCTCCGCGTCGTCCACCGTGATCGTGAAGGTGTGTCCGTCCCACAGCTCCAGCACGACGCCCTCCCCCTGGCGCACGACCACCGCGGTGCCCTTCTCGGGCCGCCACCGGTAGCCCCAGCCGCCCCAGTGGCGGGGCGTGACGTGCGAGGTGTATGTGGCGCCCGCCACATGGGAGAGCGGGATACGGCGGCGGGGCAGACCGATGTGGCCGCAGCGCACCTCGAGGTGGTCCTCGTCGACCCGCAGGGCGACGTGCACGAAGGCGAGCGTTCCGAAGAGGACCAGCAGCCCGGCGGCGATGCACCCGACGACGGCCATGATGAGCGGAGCCGTGCCGGAGGTCCACGCCGAGTCGACCGCCAGTTCGATACCGAGCGCCATGCAGGCGGCTCCGACGAGCGCGAGGAGCCACTGGACCCGGTTGGTGGCACGGCCGGTCCAGACGTCGGGATGCGTGTGGGGGGCGTTCTCGCCGGGGCGGTGGTCCCTCATGCATATGAGAGTACTCAGGTTTCGCTCCGCTGGTACCTGGTGGCGGAGCGTGACTGGGCCGGCCGGGCGTCGGGCCGTTCCCGCCGCGCCGGCGGCAGGAGGGGTACGGTCAGCCGGCCGGGGTGACCGCCTGCAGCAGCCGCCCTTCGTCGTACGCCAGGGCCGGCGCGGGCAGCGAACCCTCGCGGCCGCTCAGCAGCACGGTCAGGGTTCCGTGCGGTGTGGCTCCCGGCGCGGGCTGCTCGCCGAGCCGGCGCAGGGCCTGGGCGGCGACGGCGCCCGCCGAGCCGTGCAGGACGAGGGGCGGGCGGCCGGGGCGCTGCACGGCGGTCCGGATGCGCTCGGCGACCAGTTCGTAGTGGGTGCAGCCGAGGACGACGGTGGTCACGTCCTCGGGGGTCAGGGCGGCGGCGGCGCTCACGGCGGCGTCGATCGCCGCCTCGTCCGCGTGCTCCACGGCCTCGGCGAGACCCCAGCAGGGCACTTCGGTGACGGGCACGCCACCGGCGAAGTCCCGGATCAGGGTGCGCTGGTACGGGCTGCCGGTGGTGGCCGGGGTGGCCCAGATGGCGAGGTGGCCGCCGCCGGCCGCGGCCGGCTTGATCGCCGGGACCGTGCCGATGACCGGGAGCCCCGGTTCGAGGCGGGCGCGCAGGGCGGTGAGCGCGTGCACGGTCGCGGTGTTGCAGCCGACGATCAGGGCGTCGGGGCGGCGCCTGGCTGCCGCCTCGGCGACGGCCAGGGCGCGCTCGGTCAGGTCCTGCGGGGTGCGCGGTCCCCACGGCATGCCGTCGGGGTCCAGGGAGAGCACGAGATCGGCGTCGGGGCGCAGCCGCCGTACCGCGGCGGTGGCCGCCAGCAGACCGATTCCGGAGTCCATGAGCGCGATCTTCACCCGATCACGATAGACGATGAGCGGTCCCGGGCCGGTCCCGTGGGGCAGACTGCGCGCGTGAGCGCTCTTGTATGGACGGCCACCGGATCGCTTCTCGCCTGGCTGTGGCTGCTGCTCTGCCAGGGCTTCTTCTGGCGCACCGATGTGCGCCTGCCCCGGCGCCGGGAGCCGGACGCCTGGCCGGCCGTGTGCGTCGTCGTCCCGGCCCGCGACGAGGCGGCCGTGCTGCCCGCCGCGCTGCCGTCGCTGCTCCGGCAGGACTATCCGGGCCGGGCGGAGGTCTTCCTCGTCGACGACGGCAGTTCGGACGGCACCGGTGATCTCGCGCGGGAGCTGGCGCGCCGGCACGGCGGGCTGCCGCTGACGGTGTCCTCGCCGGGCGAGCCGCCCGCGGGGTGGACGGGCAAGCTGTGGGCCGTGCGCCACGGCATCGGCCTGGCACGCGCGCGTGGTCCCGAGTACCTGCTGCTGACCGACGCCGACATCGCGCACGCGCCGGACAGTCTGCGGGAGCTGGTGGCGGCGGCTCGTTCCGGCGGCTTCGACGTCGTCTCGCAGATGGCCCGGCTGCGGGTGGAGAGCACGTGGGAGAGGCTCGTCGTGCCGGCGTTCGTCTACTTCTTCGCGCAGCTGTACCCCTTCCGCCGGATCGGCGGGGAGGGGACGCGGACGGCGGCCGCCGCCGGTGGCTGCGTGCTGTTGCGGGCGGAGACCGCCGAGCGGGCGCGGATCCCGGACGCGATCCGGCACGCGGTGATCGACGACGTGGCGCTCGCCCGGGCCGTCAAGCGGGGCGGCGGGCGCGTCTGGCTGGGGCTGGCCGACCGGGTGGACAGCGTGCGGCCGTACCCGCGGCTGGGCGACCTGTGGCGGATGGTGTCCCGCAGCGCCTACGCCCAACTGCGGCACAGCCCCCTGCTGCTGGCCGGGACGGTCGCGGGGCTGGCGCTGGTGTATCTGGTGCCGCCCGTGGCGCTCGTGGCGGGCCTGGCCGCGGGCAGCGCGTCGGCAGCGGTCGCCGGGGGCCTCGCCTGGCTCGTGATGGCGGGGACGTACGTCCCGATGCTCCGCTACTACGGGCAGCCGCTGTGGCTCGCTCCGCTGCTGCCGTTCACCGCCTTCCTCTACCTCCTCATGACGGTCGATTCGGCCGTGCAGCACTACCGGGGGCGCGGCGCGGCCTGGAAGGGCCGCACCTACGCGCGCCCGGACGCCGTGCCCGACGAGGGCTGACCCCCGCCGGTGCGTCACTTCCTGCCGGGGGTCCAGTTCATGCCCCATCCGTAGGCCTGGTCGACGGTCCGCTGCGGGCTCACCCCGCGCTCGGGCACCAGGTAGCGGGCCTCCCGCTGGACGACCAGGTCGCCGCCGGTGTTGGTGATCAGGGCGAGCGCGCACACGGGTGAGGGGACCGTGCACTCGTCGAGGGAGAAATCGATCGGGGCGCCGTACTGCGGCTGGAGCGTGACGGTGGCGTGCAGGTCGGCGAAGGAGCGGGCGCCTTCGTAGATGGTGACGAAGACGAGGATGCGCCGGAAGGCGTTCTTGTGGTCGAGATTGACGGTGAGGTTCTCACCGGCCGCGACGGCGCCGGTGCGGTCGTCGCCGTCGAGGTGGATGTACGGCGGCTGGTGCAGCGATCCGAAGGTGTTGCCGAGGGCCTGGACGACACCCTTGCTGCCGTCGGTGAGTTCGAACAGCGCGCACAGGTCGAGGTCGAGGTCGGAGTGCAGCGCGGCCGGGCGGCCGAACTTGCTGCTCCAGCCCGAGAACTGCTTGCGCACTTCCCAGTTGAGGTTCACGTGCAGGGCGCCGGAGGTGCCGCCCTGCTTGGTGAGCGAGACGGAAGGGGCCGCCTTGGTGAGCGTGACCTTGGTGAGGCGGACGGGTGCCGGGGGTGTCGCGGGAGGTGCGGAAGGGGGCGGCGGGGCGGCGGCCTGCCGGGGCGCCGGCGGGGGCGTGTACGCCGGCGGCGCGGGTGTCGTGGGCGCGGCGGCGGGGGCCTTCTGCTGCGGCTCGTCCACGGTGATGCCGTAGTCCGTTGCCAGGCCTTCGAGTCCGCTGCTGTAGCCCTGGCCGACGGCGCGGAACTTCCAGGCTCCCTGGCGGCGGTAGAACTCGCCGAGTACGAAAGCGGTTTCGGTGGTGGCGCCCGGGTTGTCGAAACGGGCCACCGGGGTGCCCTGGGCGGCGTCCTGGACCTCGATGTACAGGCCCGGGACCTGCCCGAAGGCACCGCCGTCGGCGGAGGCGGCGAGGACGATCGTCTCGATGGCGGGCTCCACGCGCGCGAGGTCGACCAGGAGTGTGTCGGTCACGCGGCCGTCGGCGTTCCGCTTGCCCTCGTGGCGGATCGCGCCGGAGGAGTGCGCGGGCTGGTTGTAGAAGACGAAGTCCGCGTCCGAACGCACCTTTCCGCTTACCAGCAGCAAAGCGGAGGCATCGGCGTCGGGCACGCCCGGTCCGGTGCGCCAGCCCAATTCCACGCGCAGCGCCGCGGCGGGCACAGAAGTGTTTGAACCTTTCAGCATGTTCATGTCCGCCCCCATTGCGTGTCACCGCGCCAGGCCCATCCCGTCCGTCCGGACGAGTTCCGTTCGCACAACCTATTCCTCCGCGCGGCGAACTCCCATGCACGACGACCGGAAGACCGACGGCCAACCCCTGGTAACCCGCCCGGAACTCGGCCTTTACACGATCAGAACCCGGTTCCGCGCCCTATTTTGCCGAGTTCGCTCGCATTGGGGATCCCGGGTCACTGCGGACACGGAAAACAACCCTCTTATCGGTCTCCCCAACCAGCACATCGTGGGCTTAACTTATGTGCCATGACCTCCCCCCGCTCCACCTATGGCGGCGGCTACTACTCCGCCTCCTTCCCGGACACCCCGATCTACGACAAGCTCGTCGCCGAGCGGGGCACCCCGCAGATCGCCCCGATCCGGGTCCCCGCTCAGTACGACATGCCGGGCAGTAACCTGCCCGCGCTCCCGTCGGCGCTGCCCGCGCTGCCGGCCGCCCCGTCCCAGCCCGCCTACGGATATCCGCAGGCGCCGCAACCGGCCCCGCTCCAGCAGGCGCCCGCGGCGTACATCCCGCAGCAGGCCACCGCACCGCGCGGCTATCCCGGCCCCCAGCCCCAGCAGCCGCGCCCGGCCGCGCCCGGGGCGGGGTACGAGGCGATGCGCCCCGCGGCTCCCCGGCCCGCCCAGGCCCCTTACCAGGACCCGTACAACAACCAGCAGTACCGCGGTTACTGAGCCGCCGCCCCCGGGGCTGTCGGTGCCTGCTGGCACGATGGCCCCATGGGGAACGCACACCTGCACGCGATTCATGTCCATCCGGTGAAGGCGGTCCGGGGCCAGGCGCCCCGGGAAGCCGTCGTGGAGCCCTGGGGACTGGCCGGCGACCGGCGCTGGATGCTCATCGACGACGGGGGAAAGGTCGTCACGCAACGCCAGCAGCCGCGCCTCGCGCAGGCCGCCGCCGAGCTGCTGCCCGGTGGCGGTGTCCGGCTGTCCGCGCCCGGCATGGAGCCGCTGACGGTCCCCGTTCCCGGGTCGGTCGGCACGGTGCCGGTGCAGGTCTTCCGCGACAAGGTCGAGGCGGTCCCGGCCGAGGACGACTCCGCGCACGCCTGGTGCAGCACCTTCCTGGGCGTCGGCGCGCGACTGGTCTTCATGGACGATCCGGCCACGCGCCGGCCCGTCGACCCGGAGTACGCGCGGCCCGGTGACACCGTCTCCTTCGCCGACGGCTTCCCGCTGCTGCTCACCACGACGGCCTCCCTCGACGCCCTCAACACCCTGATCGCGCAGGGCGACCACGCGGACGAGGGCCCGCTCCCCATGAACCGCTTCCGGCCGAACGTGGTCGTGACGGGCACCGCCGCCTGGGCCGAGGACGACTGGTCGCGCCTCGCCGTCGGGGAGGTGACCTTCCGCGTCGCGAAGCCCTGCGGCCGGTGCGTGGTGACCACCACCGAGCAGGGCACCGGCGAGCGCGGCCGCGAGCCCCTGTACAGCCTCGGGCAGCACCGGCGGCTCGGCGGCAAGCTGGTCTTCGGTCAGAACCTGGTGCCCCTGTCCGGCGGCACGATCCGGGTCGGGGACCCGGTCACGATCCTCGAGTAGCGGATGCGGCGGGTCCCCGGCGGAGGCGGGAACCGCGCCCGCGGCCCGGGCGTTGGCCCGGTGTGAGACGTTCATGAGAGGCCCTGGGCAGAGGTGATTTCGCTCTCTCTTCGCCGGGTCCGCGCGTGGGCGGCTCCGGCGGGGGTTATCACGGAGCGGGAAGGGGGTGCAGGCGGTGCGAGCGATCAGCGGACTCTGGCGCTGGCGGCGCAACCCGCTGTGCCGCGCGACCGACCTGGCCGAGGCCTGGGTCGCCCTCGCGGCCCTGCTGCTGATCCTCCTCGTCTCCCCGGTGGCCGGATTCCTCGTCGGGGGCACCGCCCAGGACGCCCTGCAGCGCTCCGTCCGGGAGCAGCACGAGGCGCGGCATCAGGTGACGGCCAGCGTGGTCCGCAAGCTGAACCCGTCGCCGCTGGACGCCGATCCGGAGACCTCCACCGGCCGGGATCTGCGCAACCGCGTCCTCGCCGACTGGACCGCGCCGGACGGCACGCGGCGCCAGGGCCCGGTCCTGGCGAGCCTCAAGGACCCGCGGCAGGGCGACGAGTTCCGGATATGGACCGACCGGCAAGGCCGGCTGGTGGCCCGGCCCCTGGACGCCGCGACGGCGTCGACGCACGCGGTCCTCGCCGGCTTCGGCGCGGCCCTGGCGGTCGGCGGGCTCATGGAGGGCGGCAGACGGCTGATCGTCTGGCGCATGGTCCGCGCCCGGTACGCCCGTTGGGGCCAGGCATGGGACAAGGCGGGCCCGGACTGGGGCAGGACGGGCACCGGCAGCTGACAGCCTTCCGGCTCTGGTCAACCCACCACCCGCGCGCACGCTACGGTGGTCCGGCCGAACCGTTCGGCACAACCCGCGCGCGAGCGAGCAGGAGGGACGCGCCGGGTGTCGATGCCGCGTGCGCGCGCAGGCCCCGGGGCCTGGCACGGCAGCGGCCCCGGCACCGGCCGCGGCGTCCCGAGGGCGGACGAGCCATCAGTACGACCGAGGTGGGGGCACAGCTACACCATGGCACAGGGCACGGTCCAGGTGACGCACACCGGCACGTCGCGGTGGCGGCGCCGCACGGGTGAGTACGCATCGCTCGCCGCCGCCCTGGAGGCCGCGGCCGACGGAGACGTCCTCACCGTCGCCCCCGGCACCTACCGGGAGAACCTCGTGGTGCAGCGCGCGGTGACCCTGCGCGGTCCCGAGGGCTCCCCCGGCTCCGTGCGGATCGCGCCCGTGGACGGGGTGCCGCTGACCGTGCGCGCCTCGGCGGTGGTCCAGGACCTGCACGTGGAGGGCCAGGACGCGGCCGCCCCGGCCGTGCTGGTGGAGGAGGGCACCCCGGAGCTGCGGGACGTGCGCGTCGTGACGCGGTCGGCGGCCGGGATCGAGGTGCGCGGCAGCGCCCGCCCGACGGTCCGGCGCTGCGCGGTCGACAACCCGGCGGGCATCGGCATCGCCGTACTGGACGGCGCGGGCGGGGTGTTCGAGGAGTGCGAGGTCGTCGCGGCCGGCCAGGCGGGCGTGGCGGTGCGCGGCGGCGCCCACCCCCGTCTGGAGCGCTGCCGGGTGCACCACACCTCGGGATCGGGCCTGTCGGCGACCGGGGAGAACTCCGCGCTGGAGGCCGTGGGCTGCGAGGTCTACGAGGTGCGCGGCAGCGGGGTGCAGATCACCGGCCGGGCCACGGCGCACCTCACCGACTGCGATGTGCACCGCACGACCGCCGACGGGGTCACGCTCGACACGGACGCCGTGCTGACGCTCGCCGACTGCCGCATCCACGACATCCCGGAGAACGCGGTCGACCTTCGCTCGCGTTCCGTCCTCACGCTGACCCGCACCACGGTGCGGCAGTTCGGCCGCAACGGCCTGTCGGTGTGGGACCCGGGCACGCGCGTGGACGCCAACCAGTGCGAGATCTTCGACAGCACGGGCGACTACCCCGCGGTGTGGGTCAGCGACGGCGCCACGGCCGTCCTGGACTCGTGCCGGGTGCACGACGTGCCGGACGCACTGTTCGTACTCGACCGGGGCTCGCGCGCGGACGTCGTGGACAGCGACCTGTCGCAGGTGCGCAACACGGCCGTGTCGGTGAGCGACGGCGCGACGGCGCAGCTCGACGACTGCCGCATCCGGGACGCCGCGACGGGCGCCTGGTTCCGCGACCACGGCAGCGGAGGCACCCTCAGCAACTGCACGCTGGACGGCACCCAGACCGGCGTGATCGTCACCAAGGGCGCCGACCCCACCGTGGAGCGCTGCACGGTCGACTCCCCGGCGGAGGCCGGCGTCTACGTGTCGGCCGGGGGCCGCGGCAGCTTCCTGAACTGCCGGGTGACGGGCAGCGGCGGCTACGGCTTCCACGTGATCGACGGCAGCCGTACGACGCTCAGGAAGTGCCGCACGGAGCGGTGCGCGCGCGGGGGTTACGAGTTCGCGGACAGCGGCGCGGACGCCGCGTCCGGGGCGGGCCCCCTCGTCGAGGACTGCACCAGCGACGAGAGCGCGGGGCTGCGGGCGCCCGCGGCACGGGAGACGGCCGTGCAGACGGTGAGCCACTCCCCCGGCCTGCTGGGCGCGGTTCCGGAGCAGCGCACCGAACCGCCGGCCCCCGCCCCGGTCGCGGAGCCCGCGCAGCCGGTCCGCACCTCCAAGGACGTCCTCGGAGAGCTGGACGCCCTGGTGGGTCTGGAGAGCGTCAAGCGCGAGGTGCGCGCCCTCACGGACATGATCGAGGTCGGCCGGCGCCGGCAGCGAGCCGGGCTGAAGGCGGCGTCGGTCAAGCGGCACCTGGTCTTCACCGGCTCCCCGGGCACCGGCAAGACGACGGTCGCGCGCCTGTACGGCGAGATCCTCGCCTCCCTGGGTGTGCTGGAGAAGGGCCACCTGGTCGAGGTGTCCCGGGTCGACCTGGTCGGCGAACACATCGGCTCGACGGCGATCCGCACGCAGGAGGCGTTCGAGAAGGCGCGCGGCGGCGTGCTGTTCATCGACGAGGCGTACGCGCTGTCCCCCGAGGACGCGGGCCGCGACTTCGGCAAGGAGGCCATCGACACGCTGGTGAAGCTGATGGAGGACCACCGCGACGCGGTCGTGGTGATCGTCGCGGGCTACACGGCCGAGATGGAGCGCTTCCTGTCGGTCAACCCGGGCGTGGCGTCCCGTTTCTCACGGACCATCACCTTCAGCGACTACGGCCCCGAGGATCTGCTGCGGATCGTGGAGCAGCAGGCCGAGGAGCACGAGTACCGGCTGGCGCCGGGCGCGCCGGAGGCCCTGCGGACGTACTTCACGGAGCTTCCCAAGGGCCCGGCGTTCGGCAACGGCCGTACCGCGCGGCAGACCTTCGAGGCGATGGTGGAGCGGCACGCGAGCCGGGTCGCCCAGCTCGCCGAGCCGAGCACCGACGATCTGACGCTGCTGTACGCCGAGGACCTGCCCGAGCTGCTCTGAGGATCCGCCTACGCCGCGGGCGGTTCGGGCGTGTCCCGGGGTGCGGGCACCCCGGGCCGCAGCCGGGCCAGCAGCATGCGGCGTTCCTCGGCGAAGACCGGGTCGGCCTGGTAGTCGGAGTGTCCGAGGATCGGCGCGGGCAGCGGCAGCAGGTCGGTGCGGCCGTAGGCGAGGGGGTCCTTCAGGGGCGGGTGGTCGACCTGGGGGCCGCGGTCGCCGGGCAGGCGCATCGGGCCGCCGATGGGGTCGGTGCGCCGGTACAGGTTGCGCCAGCAGTCGACGTCCCGGTGCAGGGAGCTGAGCGCGGCGGGTCCGAAGTGCGCGGGGAACCAGCGGCCGTAGAGGCGCTCCAGCGGTGAGCCGTAGGTCAGCAGCGCGACGCGCTTGCGGGCGGACGGGGCGAGTTGCCAGGCGGCCGCGGCGGCGAGCACGCTGCCCTGGGAGTGCCCGGAGATGACCAGGCGTCCGCCGGTGACCCGGGTCCAGGTCGCCATCCGCCAGGTCAGGTCGGGCACGGCGCGCTCGGCGTAGCAGGGCGGGGCGAAGGGGTGGGCCGCGCGCGGCCAGAAGGTGCCGACGTCCCACAGGATGCCGATGGTGCGGCGCGCGGCGGGGTCCTTGTAGGCGCGCCGGCCCCAGGTGACGAAGAGTATGAAGCCGAGGCCGATCAGCCAGGAGCCGAGGGCCTGGGCGGTCTCCGCGGCACCGTGCACGACGGGGTAGGTGCCGTGCGCGGCCTCGCCGGGTGTCTCGTCGGTGGTCAGGGCGCCGACGAGGGCTCCGGCGCCGAGCAGCAGGGTGACGCCGGAGGTGACGGCGACGATGCGGGGTCCTCGGTCGGTGAGGGCGGCCATGGCGCGGGTGTAGGCGATGCGGCGGGTGCGGGCGGGGTCCATGGCTTCGTCCGGGTAGTCGTGTGCGACGGCGTCGCGTTCGGCGCGGGCGAGCTGCCAGGCGCGGTGGGCCAGCCAGGCGACGAGCCCCAGCAGCACGACGAGCAGCGGCGGGATCACGGACGCCTGCCAGGTCAGCAGGACCGGCGGGCCCGCGATCGACGCGCCCGTGCCGTCCAGCCAGTCGGACACCCGCTGCGACACGCCGCCGGACATCACCCCGCCCAGAGCGCAGCCCAGCATCGCCACGGCCGGTCCGCCCAGGCCGCGCAGCACGGCCCGCCGGTCGGGATCGGTGCGGTGCAGGGCGTGGGCGACGACGGCGAGGACGATCACGAGCAGGCCCTGCGCCAGGGCGAGGCCGCCGAAGGCCGCGTCGCCCGGCAGCCGCCCGGACGACTCCCAGCCGGGCCGCTCCCACCCGGCGTAGAGCAGGGCGAGGGCGAGCAGGACGAGGGCGGCGAGCGGCAGGCGCCGTACGAAACGCTCGTCGAGTTCCCGGTCCAGGCGCTTCTCGCTGCGGCCCCGGCGGCACACCACCCAGACCACGGCGACGGCGCAGGCGGCGAGGGCCGCTTCCAGGGCCAGGCCGAGGGTGTTCAGTACGGCGGGGCCGCCGGGCTCGCGGTCGTGGCGGGCGGCGGCGCTGCCGACGGCGGCGGCGACCGTCAGCAGGCCGGCGGCGGTGTGCGCGGCGCGCAGCCGGGCCACCAGCCGGCGTCCGTACCAGAAGCCGGGCCGGCCGAGGGCGGTCGGTCCGGGGACCTCGTCGGGCTCGGGGTCGCGGGCGATCGGCTGCTGGGACTCGTAGTCGCTCCACGTGCGCCGGGACAGGTACCACAGCAGGACGGTCAGCGCGGTGGGGACGAGGGAGGCGAGGGCGAGTCTGCGGCCGGGGCTGCTCCACCAGCCGCCGTCCGAGACGGTGGGTGAGAGGAAGCCCAGCCAGGAGTGGCGGTCGGCGCAGGTGGGTGTGCCCGCGCACTGCCAGGCAGCCAGGTCGAGGGCGACCTCGCAGGCCGCGGCGACGAGCAGCACGGTCAGGGTGAGCCCGGCGAGCCGCACCAGGAGGCCGTACAGGCGTACGGCGCGGCGGCGGCCGTGGGCGCTGGGGCGCATCCAGTGGGCGAGGTTGACGACCATGAACGGCAGGAGCAGCAGCCACAGGGCGCGGGTGCCGTTGCCGGAGGTGAGGTTGCACCAGACGTAGGCCTCGGGCACCGGCCCGTCCCGGCGGTGGGCGTCGGGGCTGTTCTCCGCGTCGACGTCGTCGGCGCGCCGGAAGACGGCCGCGATGCCGTCGCCGGTGATCCGCTCCGTCCGCGGGTCGTTGAGCATCTCCTGCGGCGTGGTGCCGCCCACGCCGTGGACCAGGAGTTCCAGGGCGGTCCCGGTCTCGCCGGGCCGCGTGGCGGGACCGTCCGGTCCGCCGGTCGAGGCATGTTCCTGCGCACGTTCCACTGATTCGCACTTCCCCCGTGACACGCCGTCGGCTCTGTCCGTGCGGGCACAAGGATCTCCACTTCCGCGCCGCCGCACACCTCCCGTCACGGAATCTTCCCGATCCGTGATGCTGCCGGGCGACGGGTGAGCCCTGAGTGGCATGTGAGCGACGAGCGGTCGATGGCGCCGTCCGCCCCGCGACATGCAAGGATGGGACGTCCGCGCACCGGAGCCGGGAGGAATGTCCTGGTTGGGGCGGTTGCGCAGGGCGTGTCGGA
This sequence comes from Streptomyces olindensis, assembly GCF_040645895.1. NCBI lineage: Bacteria > Bacillati > Actinomycetota > Actinomycetes > Kitasatosporales > Streptomycetaceae > Streptomyces > Streptomyces olindensis. The sequence continues at coordinate 13,842 of NZ_JBEYZD010000109.1, forward strand.
CGGCATTGAGGCGAAAGGACCGGAGCGTACGTGAGCGAGAATCAGAACCTCCTCGCGGAGCAGCGGCGATCCCTGATCCTCGACGAGGTCCGCCGCCGGGGCGGAGTGCGGGTCAACGAGCTGACCCGCAAGCTCGGCGTGTCGGACATGACGGTCCGCCGCGACCTCGACGCGCTCGCCCGCCAGGGCGTGCTGGAGAAGGTGCACGGCGGCGCGGTCCCGGTGGTCGAGGCGAGTACGCACGAACCGGGCTTCGAGGCCAAGTCGGGCCTGGAGCTCACCGCCAAGGAGGACATCGCGCGGGCCGCGGCCAAGCTGGTCGCGCCGGGCGCGGCGATCGCCCTGTCGGGCGGTACGACGACGTACGCGCTGGCGCACCAGCTGCTGGACGTCCCTGATCTCACGGTGGTCACCAACTCGGTGCGGGTGGCCGACGTCTTCCACGCGGCGCAGCGCACCTCGGGCCCGCGGCAGGGCGCGGCCACGGTCGTGCTGACCGGCGGGGTGCGCACGCCCTCCGACTCGCTGGTGGGGCCGGTGGCCGACCAGGCGATCGCGGCGCTCCACTTCGACCTGCTGTTCCTCGGCGTGCACGGCATATCGGTCGAGGCCGGCCTGTCGACGCCGAACCTGGCGGAGGCCGAGACGAACCGGCGGCTCGTGCAGTCGGCGCGGCGCGTGGTGGTGGTCGCCGACCACACCAAGTGGGGCAAGGTGGGGCTGAGTTCGTTCGCCTCGCTGGAGCGGATCGACACGCTCGTGACGGACGCCGGTCTGCCCGAGGAGGCGCGCGGGGTGGTCGCCGAGCATCTGCGGCGGCTGGTCGTGGCCGGGGAGCCCGAGCCCGAGGAGGGTGAAGACATCTGACGGGCCGCCAGCTAGGGTGACGCTGCCGTCATCGCCCGTTTCCGTCAGGGAGGGCAGCGCCCATGGCTCACCGTCTGCGCCCGGTCGGTCTCGACTTCGTCGGGACCGCGCCCGTGCGGCACGTCTTCACCCGGGAGATGCCGGTTCCGCCGGAGGCGCTCTACCGCGCCTTGGCGGACGTGCCCGGCTGGGCCGACTGGTTCCCCCAGGTGAAGACCGCGCGGGCGGTCGACGCCGGCGCGGGGCGCGACATCACCCTCAGCGGGGGCGTGCGGTTCCGCGAGACGGTCCTCGCCGCGGAGGAGCCCGAGGTGTACGCCTACCGCGTCGATGTCACCAACGCGCCCGGGGTGCGGGCGATCGTCGAGGAGTGGCGGCTCACGCCGGCCGGCGGCGGCACCCGGCTGCGGTGGACCTTCGCGACGGACGGGACGGCTGCGTACCGGCTGTTCATGAAGGCGTTCCGGGCGGGGCAGGCGCGCGCGTTCCGGGACGCCGTGACGGCGCTGGAGCGGCGGCTCAAGGCCTGAGGCCGGGGCTGCGGCGGCGGCCGAAGGCCGGGCTTCTGGGGCTCAGTCGGGCCAGACGCCCGTCTCCAGCAGGGAGTCGATCGCGGCGGTGTAGGGCTCGATGTCCAGCCCCTGGGCGGCCAGCCACGTATCCGAGTAGTACTTGTCGAGGTACCGGTCCCCCGGGTCGCACAGCAGGGTCACGACACTGCCCTGCCGCCCCTCGGCCACCATCTCCGCCACGATCTTCAGCGCGCTCCACAGACCCGTTCCGGTCGAGCCGCCCGCCTTGCGGCCGATGGCGCGCTCCAGGGCCCGTACGGCGGCGACGCTGGCCGCGTCGGGCACCTTCATCATCCGGTCGATCGCGCCGGGTACGAAGCTCGGTTCCATGCGGGGCCGGCCGATGCCCTCGATCCGGGAGCCGCAGTCGCAGGTGACGTCCGGGTCGCCGGTGGTCCAGCCGTCGAAGAAGCACGAGTTCTCGGGGTCCGCCACGCAGACGCGGGTGTCGTACTGCATGTAGTGGACGTAGCGCGCGAGGGTCGCGGAGGTGCCGCCGGTGCCCGCCGTGGCGACGATCCACGCGGGCTCGGGGAACCGCTCCAGGCGCAGCTGGCGGAAGATGGACTCGGCGATGTTGTTGTTCCCGCGCCAGTCCGTGGCCCGTTCGGCGTAGGTGAACTGGTCCATGTAGTGGCCGCCGGTCTCGGCCGCGAGCCGGGCGGACTCCTCGTACATCGTCCGCGGGTCGTCCACGAAGTGGCAGCGGCCGGAGTGGAACTCGATGAGGCGGATCTTCTCGGCGCTCGTGGTGCGCGGCATGACGGCGATGAACGGCACGCCGATCAGCTTCGCGAAGTACGCCTCGGAGACGGCCGTCGAGCCGCTGGAGGCCTCGATCACCGGTCTGTCCGGCCGGATCCAGCCGTTGCACAGGCCGTAGAGGAAGAGGGAGCGGGCGAGGCGGTGCTTGAGGCTGCCGGTGGGGTGCGTCGACTCGTCCTTCAGGTACAGGTCGATGCCCCAGCGCTCCGGCAGGGGGAACTGGAGCAGGTGCGTGTCCGCCGAGCGGTTGGCGTCGGCCTGGACCCTGCGGACCGCTTCTTTCAGCCACGCGCGGTATCCGGTGTCACTGTGGTCGACGTCGAGGGTCACGCCGGTCCGGGTCTGCTGGGGAGTGCTCACGAGGGGGGCTCCTAACGCTGCGCGCCGACGACGGGGCGCGCGGCCGGCACCCCCGATCATAAGCACCCGGCGCACGCTTCTCACCTGCATAAACGCATCTTTGAGCCCCCCAAAGCGCCCCCTGGGGCAGAGGCCGGGGCAAGGGGGCGCGCGGTCCCCGGGGCGCATTCGCGTGTGTGCTGCGGGCGCCCCCCGGCGAGGGGGCCGCACGGACTGGTGCTCGACGCCGGGCGGGGGCAGACTGCACCGCGGGACCGGGCCTCGGGACGGGGCAGACTGGGTCAGGACACGAGCCCGTACCGGCACCGCGCGGGGCGGGCCGGTACACCGACGCGCACAAGGGGGCGGGTGGCATGGCGGAGCCGGAGTTCAGGGCCACGGGCGTGCGGATCGGGAAGCGGCTGCGTTCGCTCACCCGGGCCGGCCAGGTCCGGATCAGCGACGGCCGGCTCGAGCTGCTGACCAGTTACGGCAGTGAGATCGACAGCGCGCCGGTGCAGGCCGTGCGCGCCTCCAGGCCCTGGTTCGGCCCCGATGACCGGGCCACGGCGGACCTCAACGGCAAGCGGTACCTGCTCACCCTGGGCGATCACGACCCCGCCCCGGGCGAGCCGGGCCCGCCGGCCGCGCGGCGCTTCATCGAGGCCGTGCGCCGGGCGGCGGGGCGCGGCGACTGAGATGTCCGCGAGTTGCGGTACCCCACCCCCTGCGTCACTCTGGTCTCACGTCACTCTGGGTTTACCGGCGATAACGCTGCGAACCAGCCCGCCGGCCACGACAGCGGGCGGCAGTGTCACGAAGGCGCCCTGCTGGATCCGAACTCCGTGTTCTTCCGGACCTCACGTCGGGGAGTCGCAGCCGTGATCAGCTACCCAAGCAGGCACTGCACGGTGGAGCTCCAAGCCCTGCCGTCGCGGATCGGCCAGGTCCGCAGAATCGTCTCTGCGCAGTTGCGCTACTGGCATCTGGACGCCCTGATCGACCGGGCCTCGCTCGGTGTGACGGAGCTGCTGTCCAACGTCCACCGGCACGCCCAGCCCGACAAGACCTGCACCGTGGAGATAGAGCTGCTGCTCGACCGGCTCACGGTCTCGGTGCGTGACCACGATCCGCGGATGCCCGTGGTGGAGGACCCCCAGGACATCGCGCCGCTGGCGACCTGCGGTCGCGGGCTCGCGATGGTGGCGGCCATGAGCGAGAGCTGGGGCGTCCGGCCGGACGGCGAGTCCGGCAAGGTCGTGTGGTTCACGCTGCCGACGTCCTCCCCCGCGGTGGCGGCGCCGTCGCGCCGGTCGCGGCGCGCGGTCCAGGAGAAGCCCGCGCGCCGGTTCGCCGAGGTGGGGCACTCCGCCGACGGGCTCCGGTCCGACCATGCTCCCGCCCGGTCCGCCGTTGCCGGTTGACCGGGCGGTGACCACCCGTCGCACGGCGGGGGGCCCCCGGGGGGTGGGCCCCGCGGCGCGCCCCCGGCCCGGGGGGGGGGGGCGCCGCGCCCCCCCACGTCCGCCTCCCCCGCCGCCAG
>NZ_JBEYZD010000110.1:0-17844 GCF_040645895.1 Streptomyces olindensis
GCCCGCGGACATCGCGGGCCGCCGCCGGCCGCGTCAGGGCCCACCGTGCGGACGGGGCGCGAGGACGAGCATCGTGACGTCGTCCCGCACGTCCGGGCTGTACCGGACCAGGTCGGTCCACACCCGCTCGGCCAGGGCGGCCGGATCCTCGTGCGCGAGGCCCGGCAGCCGCTCGGCCAGCGGATAGAAGACCCCGTCGGCGTCCCTGGCCTCGGTGACGCCGTCGGAGGCGAGGAAGAGCCGGTCACCGGCGCGCAGCGGCACCGAGACGACCCGGGGCGGCGCGGCCTCGGCGAGGCCCAGCCCGAGCGGCGTGCACGGCTCGACGTCCAGTTCGACGGCCCGCCCGTCCCGCAGCAGCAACGGGCCGGACTGCCCGCACGCGACGATCCGCACCCGGCGCGCGTCGGTGGAGAAGTCGAGCAGCACCGCCGTGGCGAACAGCTCGGCGTGCGGCTCGTCCCCGGAGTCCACCGCCATCCTCCGGTCGAGGCGGGCCGCAACCGCCTCCGGGTCCGGCTGGTCCAGCACCGCCTCCCGGAAGGCCCCCAGCAGCGACGCGACCGTGGCGACGGCCGACAGTCCGTGCCCCTGCACATCGCCCATGACCGCCCGTACGCCGTAGGGGCCCGCCCGCACGTCGAAGAAGTCGCCCCCGACCAGCGTCCCGCGCTGCGCCGCCCGGTACAGCCCCGCGCACCGCACCGGCCCGACCCGCTCCGGCAGCGGCGGCACGACCGCCCGCTGCGCGGCCTCGGCGACAGCGCGCTCGGTGACCAGCTGCGCGTCGCGCCTGCTGCGCACGAACGACAGCAGCACGCTCAGTACCGAGACGAAGCACACGGTCAGTAAATCCGTGGTGCCCGGGGCGTTGAGGTTGAAGACCGGGACGCTCAGCACGACCACCACCAGCGCGCCCAGCACCGCCGTGGCCGCCGGGCCGTGCGCCAGGACGGCCAGCGGCGGGATGGCGCCCAGCAGGAAGCCGATGTCGAGCGGCTCCGGGCTGATCAGCTCCGCCGCGCACACGCCCGCCAGCAGCGCGGTCGGCAGCACCCGCGCCCACACCGGCGGCGGCGCGCCGCGCAGCCAGCCGGGCCCGTCCCGGTCGGGGGCCCGGCGGAACCGGCCGCGCGCACTGCTCACACCACCACGCTGCTACGCCCGCCGGTCCACCGCACTTCGGGGCCGTGGAGGGCCACTTGAGCGCCTCCCGGAATTCCGTGGACGGCCGACCGGTGATCCCGTAGCGTGTGGCGCGCCACGCCCCGAGACCAGCGGAAGGAGGGCAGAGCCGTGCCGTTCACACCGTTCCCGCGCTCCCTCCCCGTTGCCCCGGCGTGCCGCCACTGACCGACCGGGAGCGCTCTTTCGCAGTCTGCCTCCCGGAGGAATCCCCATGACCGATCCGGTCATCCGCGCGCTCGACGCGAGCGACGCCGCCCTCTTCGACACCCTGCCCGACCCGCTGGGCGCCCGTGAGGGCCACCGGCGGACCCGGCACCGCCCCGACTGGAAGCGCGTGGCGCTGCGCGACGGCCGCGTCGTCGCCCGCGGCGCCTGGTGGGGCGGGCCCGACGACACCGAGCCCGTCAACCTCAACTGGTTCGACGTGGCGGAAGGCGAGGAGGAAGCGGGCGCCGCGCTCCTGCGCTCCGCCCCCTGGCAGGTCGAGCTGGAGCTGAACCTGCCCGCGGACTGGCGCGACGACCCGGCCCTGCGCGCCGCGGCCGAGACCCGCTTCACCGCGGCACGCAAGGCCGGCTACGACCTCCTCGTCGAACGCCTCATGTACCGCTGGACCCCCGACCACGGCCTGCCCGAACGGCCCGGGCGCCTGGACTTCCGCGCCGAACCGGACGACGCCGTGTTCTTCGACGCGCTGCGCCGGATCCACTCCGCGACCCTGGACGCCCACGCGCTTCAGGCCATCGAGCAGGGCGGACTCGACCGGGCGGCCCAGGAGGAACTCGACTTCTTCCACTGGTGCCCCTCGCCCCGCGAGTGGTGGCAGGTCGCCTACACCGCCGGTGGCGAGATGGCCGGCATCCACATCCCGGCCCACAACCCCTCCGGCCCGTGCGTCGGCTTCATCGGCGTCCTGCCCGACCAGCGGGGCCGCGGCTACGCCTACGACCTCCTGGCCGAGTGCACCCATTTCCTGGCCGAGCGGGGCGCGGAGTTCATCGCCGCGACCACGGACCAGGGCAACTTCCCCATGGCCGCGAACTTCACCAAGGCCGGCTACCCCGTGGTCAAGGAGCGCATCAACTTCCGTCCCGCGCGAGAAGTCGCCTAGCGCGCGGTGCCGTTCAGCACGTCCTGCGCCGCCGTGAGGATCTCCGTGACCTGGAGGCCGAACGCCGCGTCGCAGGCGTGCGGGCGGCCGGTGCGGGCGGCGGTGAGCAGGGCGTCCGCCGCCCGCTTCAGGGCCGGGACGGCTCCGTCGGCGCTCTCCGGGAGGACCGCGACGCCGGCCTCCCCGTGGATCTCCACGGCGGCGCCGGACGCGGCGGGCGGTGCCGTCAGGCTCAGCGTGAGCGTGCTCGACGCGCCGCCCGCGTGGTCGAGGACGACGTGCGCCGTGTCCCCGGGGCCGTAGGCCGCCGCCGTCACGCGGCGCACGTCGCCGAGCACCGGCAGCAGCACGGACAGGGCATGCGGGCCGACGTCCCACAGCGCGCCCTTCTCCCGCCGCCACGGCGTCGCGAAGGGGCTCTCGCTGGTGAACACCGCCCCGAGCCACTGCGCCCGCCCGGTGAACCAGCCCGGCACCGCCGCCTGCTCGGTGATCCACGCCGCCGGCTCGGGCTGGAAGCGGGTCGTGAAGAACACGACCGAGGCGACACCGGCCTCCGCGACGGCCTCGACCACGGCCCGCCCCTGCTCCACCGTCGGCGCGAGCGGCTTGTCGAGCAGCAGATGGCACCCGGCCCGGGCCGCGCGCACGGCCAGCGAAGCCTGCACGTCCGGAGGCAGCGCGACGGCGACCGCGTCGACGTCGGCGAACAGCTCGTCCACGTCGTCGTAGGCGCGGACGCCGTGCCGCTCGGCCAGCTCCTTGGCGGCCTCGGGACGGCGGCCCCACACGCCGGCGAAGTCCAGCTCCTCATGCCCGCCCAGGGCGGGTGCGTGGGCCAACTGCGCCCACGGGCCGGTGCCGAGCAGTCCTATGCGCATGCCGCCGCCTCTCCACGGTGCCGGAAACCGCCGCGGCCGGTTCCCGCCGACCGCTCGGCGAAGAGCGTGTCACACGGACCCGGCCGCCGGGAGCCCGGGCCGGGATCAGGGGCGACGGGCGAGCCGGAAACACGAAAGGCAAGGAGAAAGGCAGGGAAAAAACAAGAAAGGCAAGGAGCGCTCTCCTTGCCACTCTCAACTTATAGCGCACAGGGGGCCTTGCGGCAAGGCCCCCTGTCTCCCGCACACTGTCGGTCCTCACCCCCACGACCTGCGGAAACGGGAGCATGACGTGACCCCTGCGACCATGAGCGCGTTCGACCTTCCCGACCGCCTCGCGCACAAAGCCGCACCGGCGCTGATCGCCGGGGACGAACGGCACTTCGCCGCCGTCGCCGACTGCCTGGAGCAGTCGATCGCCGAACTGTCCGACCGTCTCGCAGCCGAACGCAAGGCGCCCGGCGGCAAGGGACGGCAGGCGATGGACCGGGACGCCGAGATCCGCCGGCTCACCACGCGCCTGCGCGCCCTGCGCCGCTTCGGACTGGACCTGTGCCTCGGGCACATGGTCGCCGCGGACGGCTCCGAGCCCGTGTACGTGGGGCGCCTCGGCCTCACCGACAGCGAGGGGCGCCGGCTGCTGGTCGACTGGCGTTCCCCGGCCGCCGAGCCGTTCTTCGGAGCCACCCACGCCGACCCGATGGGGCTGGCGAGCCGCCGCCGCTACCGCTGGACCGACGGCCGGATCAGCGACTACTGGGACGAGGTGTTCACCGCCGACGGGTTCGACGGGCACGCCGCGCTCGACGACCAGTCCGCCTTCATCGCCAGCCTGGGCAGCGACCGTTCGCCCCGCATGCGGGACGTGCTCGGCACCATCCAGGCCGACCAGGACGCCATCATCCGGGCCGGTTCCCGCGGCGCCCTCGTCGTCGACGGGGGTCCCGGCACGGGCAAGACCGTCGTCGCCCTGCACCGCTCCGCCTACCTGCTGTACTCCGACCCGCGCCTCGGTCAGCACCGCCGGGGCGGCGTGCTGTTCGTCGGCCCGCACCGGCCCTACCTGTCCTACGTCTCCGACGTGCTGCCCAGCCTCGGCGAGGAGGGCGTGCAGACCTGCGTCCTGCGGGACCTCGTCGACGAGGGAGCCACCGCGGGGGAGGAGACCGACCCGGACGTGGCCCGGCTGAAGTCGTCCGCGGACATGGTGCGGGCGATCGAGAAGGCCGTCCGCTTCTACGAGGAACCGCCCACCGAGGCCATGACCGTCACCACCCACTGGTCCGACGTCCGGCTGAGCGCCGCCGACTGGGCCGTGGCGTTCGAGGCGGCGGAACCCGGCACCCCGCACAACGAGGCCCGCGACCAGGTCTGGGAGGAACTGCTCACCCTCCTCGTCGACAAGCACGGGGGAGACGCCCCGGAGGACCTGCTCCGCAAGGCGCTGTCCCGGGACCGGGAACTGCTCGGTGCCTTCCACCGCGCCTGGCCGCTCCTCGAAGCGGCCGACCTCGTCGGGGACCTCTGGTCGGTACCGGCCTACCTGCGGATGTGCGCTCCCTGGCTCACCCGCGAGGAGGTGCGCACGCTGCAGCGCGACGGCCCCCGGGCCTGGACGGTGTCCGACCTGCCCCTGCTGGACGCGGCACGGCAGCGGCTCGGCGACCCGGAGGCGTCCCGGCGCGAGCGCCGGCGGGAGGCCGCCGTCGCCGCCCAGCGCGAGCGCATGACCGACGTCATCGACGACCTGCTGGAGGCCCACAGCTACGACGACGGTGAAGGCGTGCTGGTCATGCTGCACGGCCAGGACATGCGCAACTCCCTGGTCGACGAGAGCGCCCTGCCCACCGCCGACCCGGACCGGCTCGCCGGGCCGTTCGCGCACATCGTCGTGGACGAGGCGCAGGAACTGACCGACGCCGAGTGGCAGATGCTGCTGCTGCGCTGCCCGTCCCGCAGCTTCACCATCGTCGGGGACCGCGCCCAGGCCCGGCACGGCTTCACGGAGTCGTGGCGGGAACGGCTGGAGCGGGTCGGGTTCGACCGGATCGAGCCGGCGTCCCTGAGCGTCAACTACCGGACCCCCGAGGAGATCATGGCAGAGGCGGAGCCGGTCATCCGGGCCGCGCTGCCGGACGCCAACGTCCCGGTCTCGATCCGCAGCGGCGGTGTCCCCGTCGTCCACGGACCCGTCTCGGACCTGCACGCGGTCCTCGACGCCTGGCTGGCCGCACACGCCGAAGGGACCGCCTGCGTCATCGGCGATCCCTCGTTCCGGCCGGCTTCCCCACGCGTACGGTCGCTGACCCCTCGGCTGTCGAAGGGGCTGGAGTTCGACCTGGTGGTGCTCGTCGACCCGGAGCGCTTCGGCACGGGCGTCGAAGGGGCGGTCGACCACTACGTGGCGATGACCCGGGCGACGCGGGAGCTCGTCATCCTCACGAGTTCCTGACGCCCGCCCGGGCCGGGGCGTGACAGCCCGCTACGCGGCGAGTTCCTTGCGGATGCGGTCCAGCATGAACGCCGACGACTCCCTCGCCCGCTCCTCCCAGGCGAAGACGCAGGCCGTGGCGACCCCGTCGAAGCCCAGCTCGCGCAGGGTGCCGAAGAAGGCGTCCCAGTCGACCTCGCCCTGACCGATGTCGAGGTGCTGGTGGATCCGGGCCGGGGTGCCCGGCGGGTTCAGGATGTAGCGCAGACCGCTGGAGCCCTTGTGGTTGAAGGAGTCCGCGATGTGCACGTGCTGGAGCTTGTCACCGGCGTAGCGCATCATCGCCGCGATGTCCGCGCCGGCCTCCGACGCCCCCGACAGGTGGAAGGAGTGCGGGGCGCAGTACAGGTAGTTCACCCACGGCTTGTTGATCGCGCGCACGAGATCGACGGCCGGGGTGTTCTCCTCGCAGAAGTCGTCCGGATGGGCCTCCAGGTTCAGAGCGATGCCTTCGCGCTCGAACACCGGCAGCAGCTCCTCCAGCGAGCGCCAGAACGCGGCCTCGCTCTCGGCGGCGCGCTCCGGGCGGCCGTTGAACTCCGAGTTCATCAGCGGGCATTCGAGCTCGACGGTGATCTCGATCATCCGCTTCCAGTAGCGGACGGCCGCCTGCCGCTCGGTCTCGTCCGGCGAGGACCACTTGTACAGCGGCAGCACCGAGGACAACCGCACCCCGTGCGTGCGCAGCGCGCCCTTCAGCTCCGCCACCCGGGCGTCGTCCGCCCGCGGGTGCAGGAAGAACGGCATGAAGTCCGCGCGCGGCGACAACTCGATGTACTCATAGCCCAGTTCGGCGACCGTGCGCACCATCTCGCCGATCGGCAGGGCACGGAACATGTACGGGTCGAGGGCGATCTTCACGCGGTGCCTCCGTAGAACGCTGGGCGGGGCTTCATGTCGGTGGTGACGGTCTCGCCGCCGGACTCCAGGGACCGGACGGCGGCGTCGGTGATGACGGTGGCGGCGTAGCCGTCCCAGGCGGACGGGCCGGTGGGCTGCGTGCCGGCCGCCACCGAGGCGATCCACTCGCGGAACTCGGTGTCGAAGGCCTCCGCGAACCGGTCCTTCCAGTCCTGGAGAACACCCGTGCCGTGCCGGGCCGCGGTGCGGATCCCGACGGCCGCCGGGTCGGGCAGCCGCACCAGGCCGTCCTCGCCGACGACCTCGCACTGGATGTCGTAGCCGTACTGGCAGTTGACGAAGACCTCCAGGTCGATCCGGACGCCCTCGGACGTCTCGAAGATCATGATCTGGGGGTCCTTCAGGTGCGCGAACCGCTTGCTCGTGGCGCGCGGGGTGACCACCTGGGCGGAGACGATCTCGTCGTCGAGCAGCCAGCGCAGCACGTCGATCTCGTGCACGGCCGTGTCCTGGGCGGCCATGGCGGAGTGGTACGACTCCGGCACGGTCGGGTTGCGGTGGGCGCAGTGCACGATCAGCGGGGCCCCGAGCGAGCCGGTGGACAGGACCTCCTTCATCTGCCGGTAGCCGGGGTCGAAGCGGCGCATGAACCCGACCTGCACCAGCCGGCGGCCGTGCGCCCGCTCGGCCTCGACGATCCGCAGACAGTCCCCGGCGGTCGTCGCCAGCGGCTTCTCGCAGAACACCGGCTTGCCGGCCGCGATCGCGTTCAGGACGTGCTCGGCGTGGGTGGGCCCCCAGGAGGTGACGAGGACGGCGTCCACCTCGGGGGAGGCGACCAGGTCGGCGCCGGTGGGCAGCGCCGTGGCACCGGTCCGGGCCGCCACCTCGGCGGCGCGCCCGGCGTCGATGTCGGTCACGGCCGTGACACTCGCCCCGGTGACGACCTCGGTGAGCCGCCGGATGTGGTCCTGGCCGATCATTCCGGCGCCGATGACGCCTACACGTACGGTCATGGTGAACTCCTTGGAGAGGGTCAGGAGAAGCGCGTCCGGAGCTCGGCTTCGAGGGTTTCGAGGGTGCGGCCCTTGGTCTCGGGGACGTACAGCTTCACGAACGTGAGGGACAGCAGGCCCGCCACCACGAACAGGAAGAACGTGTTGGAGATCCCGATGCCGGAGACCAGGGACGGGAAGACCAGCCCGATCACGAAGTTGGTCAGCCACAGCACCACGGCCGCCACGCCCATGCCGAAGCCGCGCATCCGCATCGGGAAGATCTCCGAGAGCATCAGCCAGGTCACCGGGGAGATCGCGCCCTGCTGGAAGGCGAGGAACGTGACCGTCATGGCGAGCACCGCGAACGCCCGCGGATCACCGGAGGGCAGCACCAGCGAGAAGACGCCGATCAGCAACAGGGCGACTGTGGTGCCGATCTGACCGGTCATCAGCATCGGGCGGCGCGGCACACGGCCCAGCAGCCAGATGCCGACGAACGTGGCCAGCACCGAGATCACACCGTTGGCGATGTTCGCGGTCAGCGCGCTGTCGGCGGCGAAACCGGCGTCGGTGAGGATCTGCGTGCCGTAGTACATGATCGTGTTGACGCCGGTGATCTGCTGCACGATCGCGATGCCGAACCCGACGAACATCAGCTTGCGCACCCACGGCGTGCTCTTGATGTCCTGCCAGCCGCCGAGCCTCTCCTGCTCGTCCTTGACGGCGAGCGCGGTGACCTCCTTCAGCTCGGCCTCGGCCCGGGCCTGCGACCGCACCTGCCGCAGGACGTCGAGGGCCTCGGCGAAGCGGCTCCGCGAGGCCAGCCAGCGCGGGCTCTCCGGCATCACCAGCATGCCGAACCACAGCACCACGGCCGGCAGCGTGGCGATGACCAGCATCCAGCGCCACACGCCGCCGGACTCGCCGCCGACCTGCGCGATGATCGCGTTGGAGGTGAACGCCAGCAGCTGACCGGTGACGATCATCAGCTCGTTGCGGGTGACGAGGGCACCGCGCCGCTCGGCGGGCGACACCTCGGCGAGGTAGACCGGCACGGTCACCGAGGCACCGCCGACCGCGAGACCGAGCACGAAGCGTGCCACGATCATCACCTCGGTCGTCGGTGCGAGCGTGCAGCCGAGCGCGCCGACGAAGAACAGCACGGCCAGCAGCAGGATGTTGCGCCGCCTGCCGCGCGCGTCCGACAGCCGCCCGCCGGTCACCGCGCCCAGCGCGGCACCCAGCAGCAGCGAGCTGGTGACCATGCCCTCGGTGACCGGGGTCAGGCCGAGGTCGTCGGTCATGTAGGGCAGGGCGCCGTTGATGACGCCCGTGTCGTAGCCGAAGAGCAGACCACCGAACGTGGCGATGATCGTGATCAGCCGCAGCCGCCGCCTGACCGCCGGCGGGGCGTCGTCCGCGACGGCCGTGGCAGGGGTGGGGATGGGGGCCGGTGTCGCGTCGTCCCTGACGTCCATGGCCGCTCCTTACCTGTCGATGTTCGGGCGCCGGGTACCCGACAGGCCGCAGCCGGCCAGGTGCTCACGGGTGCTGACGGCGATGGGCAGCGGCACCTCGGGGGCGCACGGGTACAGGTCCTGCTCGACGATCACGAACAACTCCGCGTCGAGCTTGGCGAGTTCCTCCACCACCTCGGCCGGCTTGGGCACCCCCGCCGGCGGCGACACGCACACCCCGCGCTTCACGGCCTCACCGAACGACAGGTCCTCGGCCGCGACCTGCGCCAGGATCTCCGGGTCCATCTGCTTGATGTGCACATAGCCGACCCGCTCACCGAACCGGCGGATCAGATCGAGGTTGTCCCCGCCGCCGTACGCCACGTGCCCCGTGTCCAGGCACAGGTTGGTGTACCGGCCGTCGGACTCGTTCAGCAGCCGCTCGATCTCCGCCTGCGTCTGGATGTGGCTGTCGGCGTGCGGATGGACCACGAGCCGTACGTCGTACTCCTCCAGCAGCAGCATGCCCAGCCGGTCGGCGGCCCGGCCGAACCCCGCCCACTGCTCGGCGGTCAGCTCGGGGGATTCGGTGAACGCGCCCGTCTTCTCGTCCCGGTACATCGGCGGGATGAAGACCAGGTGGTGCGCTCCCGCCGCGGCGGTCAGCGCGGCGACCTGCCGGACGTGGGCCAGCATCTCGTCCCACGCCTCGGGCCGGTGCAGCGCGCCGAACGCGGTGCCGCCGGAGACCTTCAGGCCCCGCGCGTCCAGCTCCGCCTTCAGGCGCTGCGGGTCGGTGGGCAGGTACCCGTACGGGCCGAGCTCCAGCCACGCGTAGCCGGCCCGCACCAGCTCGTCGAGGAAGCGGGTGTACGGAACCTGGTGCTCGTCCTCGGGGAACCACACGCCCCAGGAGTCGGGGGCGGAGCCGAGGCACAGGTTGCCGACGGTGGTGCGGAGAGGGGGAGGCGCCGTTGCCATGGTGGGTGTCCTTTGCGGAGAGGGACGGGGAGGTCAGCTGGAGGTCGGGAAGTCGAAGCCCGCCGTGACGTGCTGGGCCTGCTGGGGCCAGCGGGTGGTGACGACCTTGGGGCGGGTGTAGAAGCGGACGCCCTCGGGGCCGTGGATGGGGGAGTCGCCGATGAGGGAGTCCTTCCAGCCGCCGAAGGAGTAGTAGGACATCGGCACGGGCACCGGCACGTTGACGCCGATCATCCCGACGTGGACGTTGCGCTGGAACCGGCGGGCGGCTTCGCCGGAGCCGGTGAACAGGGCGGTGCCGTTGCCGTAGGGGTTGGCGTTGATGAGGTCGATGGCCTGGTCGAGGGTGTCGACGCGGACGACGGCCAGGACCGGGCCGAACAACTCCTCCCGGTAGGCGTCCATCTCGGCGGTGACGTGGTCGAGGAGGGACGGGCCGGTGAAGAAGCCCTCCTCGTGACCGTCGACCTTCAGCCCGCGTCCGTCGACGACGACGGTGGCGCCCTGGGCGGCGGCGGTGCCGACCGCGTTCTCGACGCGCTCCCGGGCGGCCTTGGTGACCAGCGGTCCCATCTCGGTGCCCGGTGCGTCGCCGGGGCCGACCTTCACCTCGCGGGCCTTGCGCTCCAGCACGTCGACGAGTCCGTCGGCGGCGGAGCCGACCGCGACCGCCACCGACACGGCCATGCAGCGCTCTCCGGCGGAGCCGTAGGCGCCGGCGGTGATGTGGTCGGCGGCGTACGCGAGGTCGGCGTCGGGCAGGACGACGGCGTGGTTCTTGGCGCCGCCGAGGGCCTGGACGCGCTTGCCGTGGGCGGTGGCCTGCTCGTGGACGTACTTGGCGATCGGGGTGGAGCCCACGAAGGACACGGCGGAGATGCCGGGGTGGGTCAGGATCGCGTCGACGGCGGGCTTGCCGCCGTGGACGACGTTGAAGACGCCGTCCGGGAGTCCCGCCCTCCTGTACAGCTCGGCGACGAAGTTGGCGGCGGACGGGTCGCGCTCACTGGGCTTCAGCAGGAACGTGTTGCCGGTGGCGATGGCGATCGGGTGCATCCACAGCGGCACCATCGCCGGGAAGTTGAACGGCGTGATGCCGGCGACCACGCCGAGGGGCTGACGGAAATCGTGGACGTCGACGCCACGGGAGACCTGGTCGGAGAAGCCGCCCTTGAGGACGTCGCCGAGGCCGCAGGCGAACTCGACGACCTCGCGGCCGCGGACGATCTCGCCGCGGGCGTCGTCGACGGTCTTGCCGTGCTCGGCGGAGATGATCCGGCCGAGTTCCTCCTCGTGGTCGGCCAGGAGCTGACGGAAGGCGAACATCACCTGGACGCGCCGGGAGAGGGAGGACTCCGACCAGGTCTCGAACGCGGCGGACGCGGCGGCGACGGCGGTGTCCACGTCGGCGGGCCCGCCGAGGACGACCCGGGCCTGCTCGGCGCCGGTGGCCGGGTTGAACACCGGAGCGGTGTCCGGGCCGGGGACGGCCCGGCCGTTGATCCAGTGGGGAATGGTGTTCACGGGGAGCGGTGTCCTTACAGGTAGTGACGCTGGGTCTGCTTGTGGGCGGCGTAGGTGTCGTAGGCTGCGCGGGTGGTGTCGAGGGCGGAGACTTCGCTGACGGGGACGTCCCACCAGCCGTGGCCGGGCGGGTTCGGGCCGTACAGGTCGGTCTCGACGTGCACGACCGTGGTGCGGCTCGCCGCCTTCGCCTTCTCCATCGCCGCGCGGAAGTCGTCGACGCTCGTGGCGTGCAGGACGTCCGCGCCCAGACTGGAGGCGTTGGCGGCGAGGTCGACGGGCAGCACGTCGCCGTCGAGCAGGCCCGAACCGCCGTCGCGGTAGCGGTACTTGGTGCCGAAGCGCTGGGAGCCGAGCGACTCCGACAGGGCGCCGATGGAGGCGAAGCCGTGGTTCTGCACCAGGACGATGACGACCTTGAGGCCTTCGGAGACCATGGTCACGATCTCCTGGGCCATCATCAGGTACGAGCCGTCGCCGACGAGGACGACGACCTCGCGCGAGGGATCGGCCATCTTCGCCCCGACGCCCGCGGCGACCTCGTAGCCCATGCAGGAGTAGGCGTACTCGACGTGGTAGGCCTTCGGGTCGCGGGCCCGCCAGAGCTGCTGGAGGTCGCCGGGCAGGGAACCGGCCGCGTTGATGACCACGGCCCGGTCGTCGAGCACCTGGTTGAGGGCGCCGAGGATCTCGGTCTGCGCGGGCAGCGGGCCGTGGCCCCGGTGGAAGCACTCCTCCTCGATCTCCCGGGTGCGGGCGACGAGCCGGCGGGTGCGCTCCCGGCAGGACGGGTCGACCTCCCAGTCCGTGAGCGCTCCGGCGAGGGCCTGGATGCCGAGCCGGGCGTCGGCCACCAGGGGCTCCGCCGAGTGCTTGACCGCGTCCAGGCGGGCGACGTTGAGGTTGACGAACATGACGTCGGGATTGCCGAAGACGGTGTGGCTGGCGGTGGTGAAGTCGCTGTAGCGGGTGCCGATGCCGAGGACGACGTCGGCCTCCTTCGCCAGCTCGTTGGCGGCGTACGAGCCGGTGGAGCCGATGCCGCCGACCGCGCAGGGGTGGTCCCAGGGCACCGCGCCCTTGCCTGCGTGGGTGTCGGCGACCGGGATGCCGGTGGCCTCGGCGAAGGCCCGCAACTCCGTCTCGGCACCCGAGTACACCGCCCCGCCCCCGGCCACGATCAACGGCTTGCGCGCACCGCGCAGCAGGCGCGCGGCCCGCTGGACCGCCGCCGGCTCCGGCACCGGACGGCCCACGCGCCACACCCGCCGCCGGAAGAAGTCCACCGGCCAGTCATGGGCCTCGGCCTGCACGTCCTGCGGCAGGGCGAGGGTGACGGCACCGGTCTCGACCGGGTCGGTCAGCACCCGCATCGCCGCCAGCGCGGCCGGGATCAGCTGCTCGGGACGCGAGACGCGGTCGAAGTACTTCGACACGGCCCGGAAGGCGTCGTTGACGGTGACGTCCCCGCCCCGGGTGTCCTCCAGCTGCTGGAGCACGGGGTCGGCGGCGCGGGTGGCGAACATGTCGGACGGCAGCAGCAGCACCGGGATCCGATTGGTCGTCGCCAGCGCAGCGCCCGTGATCATGTTCGTCGAGCCCGGGCCGGTGGAAGCGGTGCAGGCGAAGGTGGCCAGCCGGTCGCGCATCTTGGCGTAGGCGACCGAGGCGTGGACCATGCCCTGCTCGTTGCGGGCGAGGTAGTA
Organism: Streptomyces olindensis; assembly: GCF_040645895.1. Classification (NCBI taxonomy): domain Bacteria; kingdom Bacillati; phylum Actinomycetota; class Actinomycetes; order Kitasatosporales; family Streptomycetaceae; genus Streptomyces; species Streptomyces olindensis. The sequence continues at coordinate 13,199 of NZ_JBEYZD010000110.1, forward strand.
GGGCAGATCGGCCTCTTCGGTGACGGCGGCCTGCAACAGCGCCTGGCCGACGCCCGCGACGTTGCCGTGCCCGAAGATGCCCCACACCCCGGGAATGAGCCGCTGCTCCTGGCCGTCGCGCTCGCTGTACTGGTTCGCCAGGAAGCGCACCAGGGCCTGGGCGGTGGTCAGTCGAACGGTGCCCACCGGCACGTCCTCCCTGGGCCCGGACCGAAGGGTCGGGTGGTACCCGCTCACAGCAGGCTCACCGCCTTGTCCACGGCACCGGCGACATCGCCGTTCGACGGGTAGAGCAGGGAGCGGCCCACGACCAGCCCCTGCGCGGTGGGCTGCTTCAGCGCCCTGCCCCAGGAGGCGAAGGCCGCGTCCGGGTCGGTGACCTCACCGCCCAGCAGCAGCGCGGGCAGGGTCGAAGCGGACAGCACCCGCTCCATGCCGTCGACGACCGGGAGCTTCAGCCAGGTGTAGGCGGTCCGCCGGCCCAGCCCCGAGGCGATGGTGACCGACGTGACCACGGCGTCGGTGGAGAGATCGTTCCGGATCCGGCCGTCCTGCCACACCGACATGAACGGCTCGACCATCGCGATCAGCTGACGGTCATTGAGCTCGTCGATCGCCCGCGCGCTGTTCTGCAGCACCGACGGCGTCGCCGGATCCGCCAGCGCGATGCGCGTGAGCATCTTCCCGCCGTCGAAACCCATCGCGGCGATCGTCTCGGCGTCGTACCCGGTGAACCGGTCGTCGATCTCGAAGACCGAACCGGCCAGGCCCGCCCGGTTCATCGACCCGAAGACGCTCTTGCCGTCGAGAACGCCGAGCAGCAGCAGGTCCTCGAGGATGTCGGCCGTGGCCAGCACACCCGTCACCCCGGGCCGCTCCAGCGCCACGCACAGCCGGTCCAGCAGCTCGAAGCGGTCCGCCATGGCGTGCGCGTCGTCGCCGACCCCGTTGGCGCCGCGCGCCGGATGATCCGCGGCGATGATCATCGCCCTGCCGTGCTCACCGAGCGACGAGGCGGCCCGGACGCGTCGGGCCGCGGCCGCCGCGACCGCCCCGGGGTCCTTCACGCGGGCGTCCACGATCCGGGCGATCTTCTCAGACGGCATGGCTCACCTCACGCAGCTTGGCCTCGACCTCGTCCTGGACGGGCATGGCGTCGGAGCAGGACAGCCGGCCCGCGACGAGGGCGCCCGCGGCGTTGGCGAAGGTGACCGTGCGCCGGGTGTCCCAGCCGGACAGCAGGCCGTGGCACAGCGCCCCGCCGAAGGCGTCGCCCGCGCCCAGGCCGTTGACCACCTCGACCGGAACCGGTGGAACCTCCACCGCCGTCCCGTCCCGGTCCATGGCCAGGACGCCCTGCGGGCCCTGCTTGACCACCGCCAGTTCCACCCCGGCCGCCAGGAGCGCCTTCGCGGCGGCGCGCGGGTCGCGCTCGCCGGTGGCTACCTCGCACTCGTCGAGGTTGCCGACGGCGACGGTGGTGTGGCGCAGTGCTTCCGTGTAGTACGCGCGGGCCTCGCCGGCGTCGGTCCAGAACATCGGCCGCCAGTCCAGGTCGAACACCGTCGCGCCCGCCCTCGCCCGGTGCGCCAGCGCGGCCAGCGTCGCCGAGCGGCTCGGCTCCTCGCTCAGACCCGTCCCGGTGACCCAGAGGATCCGCGCGTCGCGCACCGCCCCCAGGTCCAGCTCCTCCGGCCGGATGTCCAGGTCCGGGGCCTTGGGGAGCCGGTAGAAGTACAGCGGGAAGTCGTCCGGCGGGAAGATCTCGCAGAACGTCACCGGCGTCGGCGCGATCCCCGAGACCCCGACGAACCGCGCGTCGACGCCGTACCCCTCCAGGGCCGTGCGCACGAAGTCCCCGAACGGATCCCGCCCCGTCTTGGTGACCACCGCCGCCGAACGGCCGTAACGGGCAGCCGCCACCGCGACGTTGGTCGGACTGCCGCCGAGGTACTTGCCGAACGAGGTGACCTCCGCCAGCCCCACGCCCGTCTGGAGCGGATACACATCCACTCCCACGCGGCCCATGGTCAGCACATCGAACGGCATCACGCTGCGTTTCCCCTTCCTGTCGCGCTCTACTAGCGCGCTCTAGTTCGAGTACGATGACCCCTGTCCAAATGTCATGTCAATAGCTTGTTGCCGGGAGATTGCAGGATCCCTGTACGGGGATCCGAACGGATCCCGCACGGCTCCCCGAGCGGGACACCCCGTAAGGTGGGCGGCGTCGGAGGGTGGGTTCACAGGTGGATGCATCGGGCAGGCAACGGCCCACGATGGCGGACGTCGCCGAGAAGGCGGGCGTGTCCCGCGCGCTCGTCTCGATCATCTTCCGCAACCAGGCGGGCGCCAGCCGGGAGACCCGGGAACGGGTCCTGCGCGTGGCCGACGAGATCGGCTACCGCCCGGACAGCGCGGCCCGGCTGCTGGCCCGGGGCCGCAGCCGCACGCTCGGCGTGATGTTCACCGTGCACCAGACCTTCCACACGGACCTCATCACCGGCATCTACCCCGAGGCCGAACGCCTCGGCTACGACGTGCTGCTCTCCGGGGCCACCCACGGCCGCAGCGAGGCCAAGGCCGTCGAGGCGCTGCTCAGCCACCGCTGCGAGGCGGTGATCCTGCTCGGCCCGGACGCCGCACCCGCCTACCTCGACGAACTCGGGCAGCGCACGGTCGCCGTCTCGGTCAGCCGCCGGGTGCCCCAGGCCCGGGTCGACTTCGTGCACTCCGCCGAGGCCAAGGGCGTCCGGCAGGCCATGGACCACCTGGTGGAGCTGGGGCACCGCCGGATCGTGCACATCGACGGCGGGCGGGGTCCCGGCTCGGCGGAGCGGCGGCGCGCCTACCGGGCCGCCATGCGCCGCCACGGGCTGGAGAGCGAGGCGAGGGTGATTCCCGGCCACCACACCGAGGAGTCCGGCATCGAGACGGGCCGCCTGCTCCTGGCCGAGCGCGACGCCGGGCAGCCGCTGCCGACGGCGGTCCTCGCCGGCAACGACCGCTGCGCGATGGGCCTGCTGATGGCCCTCACCCGCTCGGGCGTCGAGGTCCCGCGCGACCTGTCCGTCGTCGGCTACGACGACAGCCACCTCTCGCACCTGATGCCGATCGGCCTGACCACCGTCCGCCAGGACGCCGTCCTCATGGCCGAGCACGCCGTCCGCTTCGCCGTCGAGCGGCTGGAGAACGGGGAGCTGCAGCCGCGGGAGGCGGTGCTGGATCCCAAGCTGGTGGTGCGGGGGACCAGCGGGCCGGCCCCGAAGGAGCCGGGACCGGCCTGAGGCGCCCCTCCCGCCGCCCGCCTCCGGCTCCGCTAGCGCGTGCCCTTCTTGGCGAACTCCGCGATCGCGTCGACGTTGTCCTTCGTGACGAAGGCCGGACCGGTCAGCACGGGAGCGGTGCCGCCGCCGCTGAAGTTCCCGTTCGTCCTGTACAGCCACAGCGCGTCGACGGCGAGGTAACCCTGGAGGTAGGGCTGCTGGTCGACGGCGAACTCGATGCTGCCGCCCTGGATGGCGCCGACGAGGTCCTTGTTGAGGTCGAAGGTGGCCACCTTCGCCTCGCTGCCCGCGTCCTTCACCGACTGCACGGCGGTCAGGGCGATGGGCGCGCCGAGCGTGACCACCTGGTCGATGGAGGAGTCCTTCTGGAGCTTGGCGGTCAGGGTCGACTTCACGGAGGGCATGTCGGTGCCGTTGACGTACAGGTTCTCCGTCGTGCCCTTGAAGCCCTTCTTCAGGCCGGCGCAGCGGGCCTCCAGGGCGACCTGGCCCTGCTCCTGGATCACGCAGACGGCGTGCTTGGCGCCCAGCTGGTTCAGGCGCTCGCCGAAGGCCTGGCCGGCGATGTTCTCGTCCTGGCCGAAGTACTCGAGCATGCCGAGTTCCTTCCAGTCGTCCAGGCCGGAGTTGAAGCCGACGACGGGGATGTCGGCCGCCTTGGCCTTGGCCACGACCGCCTTCATGGCGTCGGGCTTGGCGGCGGTGAGCGCGATGCCGTCGACCTTCTGGTCGATGGCGTTCTGCACCAGGTTGGCCTGGTTCCCGGCGACCGGGTCGCTGGAGTAGACGAGCTTGATGTTGTCCTTGGCGGCCGCGGCCTGGGCGCCCTTGCGGATCAGGTCCCAGAAGGTGTCGCCGGGCGCCGCGTGGGTGATCAGGGCGACGGTCATCCGCGGGGTGGTGGCCCTGCCCGCGGCGGCGTCGGTGCCGCCGGTCTCGGACTTCTTCCCGCCGGAGCCGCTGGAGCAGCCGGCGGCGAGCAGGGCGCCCGCGAGGACGGCGGTGGTCAGGGCGGCGGCTCTGTGGTGTCTGCGCATGTCGGGTGCACCTCACTGTGCTGGACGAGGGGCCGCGCCCGGTCCGGGGAGGGAGGCGAGGGGTGGGTGCCCTGGGCGGCGGCGGTCATGGGATGTGCGGTGGTCCTGGGTGCGGACCCCTGCGGTCGTGGTGGCTGGAGCGCGTCACTAGCGCGCTCTAGTGGCAGGTACTATGCGGGCGCCTTCGAGTGATGTCAACAGCTTTGTCAGGACGTTCCAACAAAATGGGCCGCCCGCACCCGCCGGTGGTTCGTCGACGCGCACGACCACATCTTCTCCAACGAGGCCTTCGGCGGACGCCTGATCTGCGGGAAGCCGTTCTCCG
>NZ_JBEYZD010000111.1:0-17774 GCF_040645895.1 Streptomyces olindensis
GCCCGCGCTGCCCACGCCGTAGTTCTGGTTCTCGCCGAGGGCCATCTTGTACAGCTCGACCAGTGGCGGCTGCCCCCAGGTGGCCTTGGGCAGCACAGCCGCCCGTTCACCGGCCTGTGCCGGCTGGCTCGTCGTCGGACGCGAGGTGTCAGCGCTCTTCTTCGGAGGCGGTCGCGGGAACGGCCGTGAGCCGCTCCGTCTCGTCCTGTATCTCAGCGGCGATCTTCTTGAGTTCCGGCTCGAACTTGCGCCCGTGGTGGGCACAGAAGAGCAGCTCTCCGCCGCTGAGCAGGACGACGCGCAGGTACGCCTGGGCGCCGCAGCGGTCGCAGCGATCAGCGGCCGTCAACTGGCTCGCAGGGGTCAGAACAGTAGTCACGTCGCCTCTTCTCTAGCTCGACGAGCTGTCGTACCAGGGTCAACATCCAACCAGCCCCAAAACGTTCCCGCTCGTGGCTTCTCCTCGAAAAAATCTTTGCGAGGCGGCTGTCTGCTGCCGGTTGGCGGCGAATGTGCCGTATTGCGTGTCTATGTGTCTTACGGGGCTTCGCGTTGTATCGGTGGTCGGTCCTCCCGGCTGGGTTGCCGGTTGTTCATGAGGACGTGCCCGGAGCCTAAATGGTTCATGCCTGGAAGGGAACGTGATGTGTACTTCACTCCAACGAGGGATCGAACATGCATGCGAGTCTGGACTAGTGTGAGTTTCCGACGAGGGTGGCGTTACAGCGGCTCTACCAGGCCTCGGTACCCTCTCACCGGTGACTGAAGTCGCGCCCTTACCCAAGAGGGCCCCATCTGAAATTCAGCGAGGAGCGAACCGCGTGACCGCCGAGACGTCCGTGCCGTCCACAGCTCTGCTGGCAGGAGCAGACCGGGACGGTTCCAACTACACCGCGCGGCACCTGCTCGTCCTCGAGGGGCTCGAGGCCGTACGCAAGCGCCCGGGCATGTACATCGGGTCGACCGACAGCCGTGGTCTGTCGCACTGCCTCTGGGAGATCATCGACAACTCCGTCGACGAGGCCCTCGGCGGTTACTGCGACCACATCGAAGTCATCCTCCACGACGACGGCTCGGTCGAGGTCCGGGACAACGGCCGGGGCATCCCGGTCGACGTCGAGCCCAAGACCGGCCTCTCCGGCGTCGAGGTCGTCATGACCAAGCTGCACGCCGGCGGCAAGTTCGGCGGCGGCTCGTACGCCGCCTCCGGCGGTCTGCACGGCGTCGGTGCCTCCGTGGTGAACGCCCTGTCCGCCCGACTGGACGTCGAGGTGGACCGCGGTGGCCACACCCACGCGATCAGCTTCCGTCGCGGTGTCCCCGGCGCCTTCACCGCGACCGGTCCGGACGCCAAGTTCGAGGCCAAGAGCGGCCTGCGCAAGGCCAAGAAGATTCCCAAGACCCGCACCGGCACGCGCGTGCGCTACTGGGCCGACCGCCAGATCTTCCTCAAGGACGCCAAGCTCTCCCTGGAGACGTTGCACCAGCGCGCCCGCCAGACCGCGTTCCTGGTGCCCGGCCTGACCATCGTCGTGCGCGACGAGTACGGGCTCGGCGAAGGCGGCAGCAAGGGCGAGGAGTCCTTCCGCTTCGACGGCGGGATCAGCGAGTTCTGCGAGTACCTGGCCTCCGACAAGCCGGTCTGCGACGTCCTCCGCTTCTCCGGTCAGGGCACCTTCAGGGAGACCGTCCCGGTCCTGGACGAGCACGGCCAGATGACGCCCACCCAGGTGATGCGTGAACTCGACGTCGACGTGGCGCTGCGGTGGGGCACGGGGTACGACACGACCCTGAGGTCGTTCGTGAACATCATCGCCACCCCCAAGGGCGGCACCCACGTCGCCGGCTTCGAGCAGGCCGTGACCACCACGATGAACGAGGTGCTGCGGGCCAAGAAGCTCCTGCGCGTCGCCGAGGACGACATCGTCAAGGACGACGCCCTGGAGGGCCTGACCGCGGTCGTCACCGTACGCCTGGCCGAGCCCCAGTTCGAAGGCCAGACCAAGGAGGTCCTCGGGACCTCGGCGGCCCGCCGCATCGTGAGCAACGTCATCAGCAAGGAACTGAAGGCGTTCCTGACCTCCACGAAGCGGGACGCCGCCCAGCAGGCCCGCGTCGTGCTGGAGAAGGCCGTCGCCGCGGCCCGTACGCGCATCGCCGCCCGGCAGCACAAGGACGCACAGCGCCGCAAGACGGCCCTGGAGTCCTCCTCGCTGCCGGCCAAGCTCGCCGACTGCCGCAGTGACGACGTCGACCGCAGCGAGCTGTTCATCGTCGAGGGCGACTCCGCGCTCGGTACGGCGAAGCTCGCCCGGAACTCCGAGTTCCAGGCGCTGCTCCCGATCCGGGGCAAGATCCTCAACGTTCAGAAGTCGTCCGTGACGGACATGCTGAAGAACGCCGAGTGCGGCGCGATCATCCAGGTCATAGGAGCCGGCTCGGGCCGGACCTTCGACATCGACACGGCCCGCTACGGCAAGATCATCATGATGACCGACGCCGACGTCGACGGCTCGCACATCCGCACCCTGCTGCTGACCCTGTTCCACCGCTACATGCGGCCCATGGTCGAGGCCGGCCGAGTCTTCGCCGCGGTGCCGCCCCTGCACCGGATCGAGATCGTCCAGCCCAAGAAGGGCCAGGACAAGTACGTCTACACGTACTCCGACCGGGAACTGCGCGACAAGCTCATGGAGTTCCAGAGCAAGGGCATCCGCTACAAGGACTCGATCCAGCGCTACAAGGGCCTCGGTGAGATGGACGCCGACCAACTGGCCGAGACGACCATGGACCCGCGCCACCGCACCCTGCGCCGGATCAACCTCTCCGACCTGGAAGCGGCCGAGCAGGTCTTCGACCTGCTGATGGGCAACGACGTGGCTCCGCGCAAGGAGTTCATCTCCAACTCCGCGGCGACGCTGGACCGGTCGCGCATCGACGCGTAACGGCTGCGCCGGGCAGGCTGGACGAGCCGGGGCGTCGGTGTCCTCGTCGCGGCCTGCCGCGGTCGGGTGACGCCGGCCCACGGCGTGAACAGCTCGTGATCATCGCCGTGTCGCTCTCGTTCAGGGGCGGCACGGCGATTTCGCGTGAGGCGTTGTCACCGTCGCCGATGACATCGCGGCCGATGACGTTGAGGCCAATGGGCATGGACGCTGATGACATCACGACCGAGGACACCGCCATCGCAGTCAGCGCCGGAACATGCGTACGGCTTCGCCCGTGCCCAGGCCGTCGCTCCACCCCTGGGTGGAGATACGCCGGGTCGGGTGTCCACCCGTGATCCACCCGGACTCCGATCCCGTGACCTGGCATTTTCCGTAGCGTCGAAGACGTCGGCGGCAACCGCTGCCGACACTCCCTTCCTCGCTGGCGGAGGCTGTGATGTCCGGGCTCGTTGACGCATTGGTGATCGTGGCGGTGGCCGTCCTGTTGATTGCGCGGCAGTTCCGCGCCAGCCGGATAGACGCGGAGCGCCGCTGGTGGCTCCTGCCCGCTCTCCTGACCGTCGTCGCGCTGCGCGAGCCCGGAATACTCGACGCCCAGCACCCCACGGCCTCGGCGCTGCTCCTGGGCGTCGAACTTCTCGTCGGCCTGGCCACCGGCGCCGGCTGGGCCTGGACCACCCGCGTCTGGTCGGACCCGGACGGCTCCGTCTGGTGCCGGAGCACCAAGGCGAGCGCAGCCGTCTGGGCCGTCGGCATCGGACTGCGCGTCGGCCTCTTCGGCCTCGGCACGGCGGTGGGCGTCCACCAGGACAGCTCCGCCCTGCTGTTGGGGCTCGCCGGCACCCTGCTCGTCCGGTCCGGAATCCTCGCCTGGCGGGCTCAGTCCCTGACCCCTGCCGGGACTACGAGCGGGGCGTACGGTGACAGCACGATCCGGCCCGCGGGGAAGGAGCATGTGTGAAGGACAACGTCTGGACACGCTGGCCCTCCCGGGAGGCGCTGGGCCGTGAGGGCCTCTCACGCTCCCGGTGTCTGCTGGCCTGGACGGTGCGGGCCCTGGTCCTCGGAGTGCTCCTGTGGGGCGCCTTCGCCGACACCCCGGCGGGCGGCTGGAAGGCGGTGGCCGGGGCCGGAGGAGTGCTCCTGGCGGCAGCGCTCGCCTGGGCGTTCTTCCGCACCACGCTCCAGCACCGACTGTGGCCGTCGCTCGCGTCGCTCGCACTGGTCCAGGGCATCGCCGTCGCGGCGCAGATGTCGGGGTTCAAGGTGGCGGCCCTCGTCATGTGGTGCGGCTGTGCCGTGTCGGCACTGGAGCGGCTGCCACCCGCCGTCGCCCTCACCGCCGCGGGGCTGGCACTCGGCTCTTACGGACTCGTCAACGACAGTGACCCCCTGACGACCGTGGTCACCGGCGTCGGTCTCGCACTGGCCGGCTACACACTGCGCCTCGACGCCGAGGCGCGGGGCAGCGCCCAGCGGCTGCTCGCCCAGGAGCGGGTCGCGCGCGCGGCCGAGGCGGAGACGGCGGCGCTCGCGGAGCGTGCCCGCATAGCGCGGGAGATCCACGACGTGCTCGCCCACAGCCTCTCGGCGCAGCTCGTGCACCTGGAGGCGGCCCGGCTGCTGATCGAGCGCGGCGGAGACCGGGAGCAGGTGCTCGAACGAGTGGTGGCGGCGCGGGAGATGGCACGTGGCGGGCTCGCCGAGACCCGCCAGGCGCTCTCCGCCCTGCGCGGTGAGCTGACCCCGCTGGAGGACTTCCTGAGCCAGTTGGTGGGTACGTCCGACGGCGCGGAGATCACCATCACGGGTGAACGCAGGACACTGCCGGCCGAGGCCTCGCAGACCGTGCGCAGAGCGGCCCAGGAGGCCCTGACGAATGCCCGCAAGCATGCCCCGGGCGCCAAGGTGCGCCTTCGGCTCGACTACCGCCCGCACGAAGTGACCCTGGATGTACGGGACTCGGGCGGCTCGCCTGGCGAGCTGACCGGGACGGGCGCCGGGTACGGTCTGCTCGGCATGCGGGAGCGTGCCGAGCTGCTGGGCGGCTCGCTCGAGGCGGGGCCGGGCGAGGAGGGGTTCGTGGTGACGTTGAAGGTGCCGGCATGACGGAGGAGACCGAGCGGAAAACCGCTCGGGTGGTGGTCGCGGACGACCAGACCGTGGTGCGGGAGGGCATCGTGATGCTGCTCGGCCTGCTGCCAGGGATCGAGGTCGTCGGGGCCGCGGGAGACGGGGAAGAGGCGGTGCGGCTGGTCGCCGAAGTCGCTCCGGACGTGGTGCTGATGGACCTGCGCATGCCTCGCTGCGACGGAGTGGAGGCGACCCGCAGGATCCGTGCGGAGCATCCCGGGACGCAGGTCGTGGTGCTCACGACGTTCGCGGACGACGACTCGCTGTTCCCGGCGCTGGCAGCGGGGGCGCGCGGCTATCTCACCAAGGACGCGGACGGAGACGAGATCGTGCGGGCCGTGCACAGCGTGCTGTCCGGGGACGCGGGACTCTCGCCGAGTATCCAGAGACGGCTCCTGGAGCGCGTGACGGAGGCCGATCTCAGACCGGCCGCGCCCCCGGAGGCGCCGGACGGGCTCACCGCGCGGGAGACGGAGGTGCTGATCCTCATCGCCGACGGTCTCAGCAACCAGGAGATCGCGCGCAAGCTTCATGTCTCCACGGCGACTGTGAAGACGCACATCAACAACATGTTCACCAAGACGGGGCTCAAGGACCGTGCGCAGGCGGTGCGTTACGCCTACGGAAAAGGACTGGTGCGGCCACCATCGGGTTGAGTCACCTGATGGGGTGAAGAGGGAGGGGAAGAAGAGTCGGGGATCTTCCCGTTCTGTCCATCCTTGGGCATGCAGCCAAGCAAGGGCCGTCCTCGCGGAGTCGGGGCTGGTCAGGAGAGTTCGGTCGAGGATTTCGACCGTCAAGTCCCGGGCCCGGCCCAGGAGGCCGGCCAGCTGAGGTACGACGATCCCTGGTACGACGCTCTCGCCTCCGGCTGGGGCGAGTCGGCCGGTGCCGGGGCGCCCGCTCCGGCGGTCGTGCCGTCGGCGCGCGTGGAGGGGAAGGCCGGGGCCGCGGCGGCCGACGTGTACCTGGAGGTGCAGGGCAGCGAGGCCTTCCAGGAGGTCAGGCGACGGTACCGCAGGTTCGTGGTGCCGGCCTTCGCGGCCTTCTTCGCCTGGTACGTGGGCTACGTGGTGGCTGCCACGACCGCACCGGAGCTGATGGCCCGGCCCGTGGCGGGAGCGGTGAACGTGGCGATGCTGGCCGGGCTCGGGCAGTTCCTGACCACCTTCCTGCTCACCTGGGCCTACGCGCGGCACGCGCGGCTGCGCCGGGACCGGGCGGCGCTGGAACTGCGCTGGGACACACAGGAACTGACGCGTGGCAGGAACGGCGGTGCCTCGTGACAGGTGAACACCAGACGCTGGCGCTCTTGCTGTTCAGCGCGTTCGTCGCGGTCACGCTGGCGATCACGACGTGGGTCAGCCGTCACCGGCGCGGCTCGGCGGAGGAGTTCTACGCCGGCGGGCGGCTTTTCTCACCCATGGAGAATGGTTTTGCCATCGCGGGCGACTACATGTCGGCCGCCTCCTTCCTGGGAGTCACCGGGCTCATCGCGTTGTTCGGCTACGACGGGCTGCTCTATGTCGTCGGATTCCTCGTGGCGTGGCTGGTGGTGCTGTTCTTCGTCGCGGAACTGGTCCGCAACTGTGGCCGGTTCACCCTCGCCGACGTCGTGGCGGCGCGGATGCGGGAGCGGCCGGTACGGATCGCGGCGGGAACCTCCTCGGTGACCGTGTCCGTTCTGTATCTGGTTGCGCAGATGGTCGGAGCCGGAAGCCTGGTGGCGCTGCTGCTCGGGGGTACGAGCGAGGCGGCGCGGGCGTGGACGGTCATCGGTGTCGGGGCACTCATGGTGATCTATGTGTCGTTGGGAGGGATGCGGGCGACCACCTGGATCCAGATCGTCAAGGCCGTCCTGCTGCTCGGCGGCACCATCGCGCTGACGACGCTCGTCCTGGTGCGCTTCCACGGCGATCTGGACCGGCTGCTGCTCACGGCTGCGGAGCGCAGCGGGCACGGAGAGGCGTTCCTGGCGCCGGGACTGAAGTACGGAGGGGACTGGACCGCCCGCTTCGACTTCATCAGTCTGGGGCTGGCGTTGGTGCTGGGCACGGCGGGGCTGCCGCACATCCTGTCCCGCTTCTACACCGTGCCCACGGCGCGCGCCGCACGCCGCTCGGTCGTCTGGGCCGTGGGACTCATCGGCGGCTTCTACCTGATGACGATCGTGCTGGGGTTCGGCGCGGCCGCCATCGTGGGGCCGGACGCGGTGCGTGGGTCGAACGCGGCCGGGAACACGGCGGTTCCGTTGCTGGCGCTCGACCTGGGCGGTGGCGCCGGGTCCACGGGTGGAACGGTTCTCTTCGCGATCGTCGCCGCAGTCGCCTTCGCCACGATCCTCGCCGTGGTCGCCGGCATCACGCTCGCGTCCTCGGCGTCCGTGGCCCACGACCTCTACGCGTCCCTGCGGCGCCGGGGCGGCAAGCCGCGCAGCGAGGTGGCCGTGGCCCGGGTCGCGGCCGTCGGCGTCGGCGTGGTCGCGATCGCTCTCAGCCTGCTGGCCCGGGACCTCAACGTCGCCTTCCTGGTGGGCCTCGCCTTCGCGGTCGCCGCGTCGGCGAACCTTCCCGTGCTGCTGTACTCGCTGTTCTGGCGCGGTTTCACCACACGCGGCGCCGTGTGGGCCGTCTACGGCGGTCTTGTTCCCGCCGTGGTGCTCGTGGTGCTCTCCCCGGTGGTCTCCGGCAGTCCCGACTCGCTGTTCCCGGGCGTCGACCTCCAGTACTTCCCGCTGCAGAACCCGGGTCTGGTCTCGATCCCCCTCGGCTTCCTCGCGGGCTGGCTGGGCACGGTCACCTCGACGGAGGTCCCGGACGAGGCCCGGCACGCCGAGACCGAGGTGCGGTCGCTGACCGGGGCGGGAGCGGCGTGACGGCCCGGCTCCTGCCGCCGGGCGGCGGCTACGGCGCCACCCACGCGTAGCGGTGCTCCGGCCGGCCCGTGTCGCCGTACCTCAGGGAGAGGCGCAGCCGGCCGGACTGTTCCAGGCGGCGCAGGTAGCGCTGGGCCGTGGAGCGGCTCAGGCCGGTCTCGGCGGCGACCTCGTGGGCGGAGAGCGGGTGGTCCGCGCGGTGCAGGACACGGCAGATCAGTTCCGTGGTGGGCTCCGAGTGACCGCTCGGCAGACCCGGGGACGTCGGGACCGGGGCGGTACGCAGCGCGCTGAAGATCCGGTCGACCTGTTCCTGGGCGGCGATACCGCGGCCACTGCCGACCCGCTCGACGGTGCGGCGCAGGGCGGCGTAGGAGTCGAGGCGGGTGTGCAGCGCGGCGAAGGTGAAGGGTTTGACCAGGTAGTGCAGGGCGCCGAGGCGCATGGCGGCCTGGATGGTCGCCACGTCCCCGGCCGCGGTGATCATGATGACGTCGGTGCCATGGCCCTGGTCCCGCATGCGGTGGACGACTTCGAGACCCGTCTGGTCCGGCAGATAGTGGTCGAGCAGCATCAGGTCGATGCCTCCCCGCTGCACCCGTGCCAGTGCCTGAGCAGCGCTGTGCGCGCGGGCGGCCACCCGGAAGCCGGGTACCTTCCCCACGTACTTGGCGTTGATCTCGGCGACACGGAAGTCGTCGTCCACGACCAGGACGTCAATCATCGGGCCTCTTTCCGTCAAGGCCACGCGGGCGTCACGCCCGTGTTTCGGCTCCGTTGTTGTAACCCGAGGAAAACGAGCACAACAGGCCCTTGAGAGCAAAAGAACGGTATGCGCTCACAAGACTGACGCCGCCGCCGGAACCGGATCTACCGTCCCCGGCCATGAACGCAGACACCAGCCCCGCCATCGAACTGCGGGGCGCGAGCAAGACGTTCAGGACCCCGTCGGGAGGCCTGCACACGGCGGTCCGGAACCTGGATCTCACGGTCGGCCGTGGAGAGTTCGTCGCGGTCGTCGGCCCCACGGGCTGCGGCAAGTCGACCACGCTGACCCTGGTCAGCGGCCTGGAGGAACCCACCGAGGGCGAGGTGCTGGTCGCCGGGGAGCCGGTGCGCGGCGTCGGTGACAAGGTCGGCTTCGTCTTCCAGCAGGACGCGACCTTCCCCTGGCGCACGGTCCTGTCCAACGTGATGGCGGGCCCGCGCTTCAGGGGCGTGCCCAAGGCGGAGGCGAAGCGGAGGGCGAGCGAGTGGCTGGCCCGGGTCGGGCTCGGGGCCTTCGAGGACCGCTACCCACACCAGCTCTCCGGCGGTCAGCGCAAGCGCGTCGCCCTCGCCGCGACCTTCGTCAACGACCCCGAGATCCTGCTCATGGACGAGCCGTTCTCGGCGCTCGACGTGCAGACCAGGGCACTGATGTCGGACGAACTGCTCGAACTGTGGGAGGGCACGCGCGCCTCGGTCGTCTTCGTCACCCACGACCTGGAGGAATCCATCGCGCTGGCCGACAAGGTCGTCGTGATGACCGCCGGACCGGCCACCGTGAAGAAGACCTTCACCATCGACCTGCCACGGCCGCGGAAGGTCGAGGCGGTGCGCCTGGAGCCGCGTTTCATCGAGATCTACCGCGAGATCTGGGAGTCACTCGGCGAAGAGGTGCGCATCACCCGCGAGAGGGGTGCCGCCCATGTCGCCTGAAGTGATCAGCACACCGGTCGTCCAGATGGCCAAGGCACCGGACCGCGCCCACTCGCGGGCCCGCGCCGCGCGCCGGCGGAAAGTCCTTATCAACGTCGTCCGGGTACTGCTGCTGGTCGGTGTCCTCGGGCTGTGGGAGGGCCTGTCCCGGGCCAAGGTCATCGATCCGTTCAACTTCTCCATGCCCTCCCAGATCTGGGACCAGATCTACACCTGGGTGACGCACGGGACCGCGCTCGGCTCCCTGGGTGAGCAGATCTGGTACACGCTCTACGAGGCGCTGCTCGGCTGGGTCCTCGGTGTGGCCACCGGTGTCGTCCTCGGTATCGCGCTGGGACGGATCACCTTGCTCGCCGATGTTCTTGGTCCATACATCAAGGTGCTCAACTCGATACCCAGGATCGTCCTCGCGCCGATCTTCGTGATCTGGTTCGGGCTCGGCCCGGCCTCCAAGGTCGCGTCGGCCGTCGTCCTGGTCTTCTTCCCGGTGTTCTTCAACGCCTTCCAGGGCGCACGCGAGGTGGACCGCAACCTCGTCTCCAACGCCCGGATCCTGGGTGCGAGCGACCGCAGGGTGACCCTTCAGGTGGTCATCCCGTCCGCCACCTCGTGGATCTTCACCAGCCTCCACGTCAGCTTCGGCTTCGCCCTCATCGGCGCCATCGTCGGCGAGTACATCGGTGCCACCAAGGGCATCGGCCTGCTCGTCGCGCAGTCCCAGGGCACCTTCAACGCGGCCGGGGTGTACGCGGCGATGGTCATCCTCGCCGTGGTCGCGCTCCTCGCCGAAGGGCTGCTCACCTTCGCTGAGCGCCGCATCTTCCGCTGGAAGCCCGCGGACTCCGAGCACTGAAGCTCCCCGTACGCCTTCTCCGTTCCTCCCCTTCACAAGGACGTGAACCGCCATGCGCAAGACCGCCCGCTACGCCACCCTGGCCGCCGCCGGCCTGCTCGCCCTCTCCTCGCTCACCGCCTGTGCCAACGACGCCGCCGGTACGGCCTCGACCGGCTCCGGCAGCACCGGCGACGGCAAGGGCGAGAAGGTGAAGATCATGGTCGGTGGCCTGGACAAGGTCATCTACCTGCCCGCGATGCTCACCCAGCGGCTCGGCTACTTCGACGCCGAGGGGCTCGACGTGCAGTTGCTGACCGAGCCCGCCGGCGTCCAGGCCGAGACCGCGCTCGTCTCCGGGCAGGTCCAGGGAGCCGTCGGCTTCTACGACCACACGCTCGATCTCCAGACCAAGGGCAAGCACATCGAGTCGGTGGTGCAGTTCTCACGCGCTCCCGGTGAGGTCGAGCTGGTCTCCGAGAAGGCGGCGGGCGACATCACCTCGCCCAAGGACTTCAAGGGCAAGAAGCTGGGCATCACCGGGCTGGGGTCCTCGACCGACTTCCTCACCAAGTACCTCGCCGTCAAGAACGGCGTGAAGATCAGCGACTTCACGCCCGTAGCGGTGGGGGCCGGACCGACCTTCATCTCCGCGCTGCAGAAGGGCTCGATCGACGGCGGCATGACGACCGACCCGACCGTGGCCCAGGTCCTCGACAAGAAGGCGGGCAGGATCCTCCTCGACATGCGGACGCCGCAAGGCTCCCAGGAGGCGCTCGGCGGTCCGTATCCGTCGTCGAGTCTGTACATGCAGACGGACTGGGTGAACAGCCACAAGAGCACGGTCCAGAAGCTGGTCAATGCATTCGTCAAGACACTCACGTGGATGTCCACGCACAGCGCGTCCCAGATCGCCGCCAAGATGCCGGCCGACTACTCGCAGGGCGACAAGGCGCTCTACGCGCAGGCGATCAAGAGCACCCTGCCGATGTTCACCAAGGACGGCGTGATGCCCGCAGGCGGCCCCCAGACGGTCGAGAAGGTGCTCAAGGCGTTCAACCCCAACATCAAGAACGCCAAGATCGACCTCGACCAGACCTACACGACCGAGTTCGCGAAGAAGGCCGTCGGCTGAGGGCCAGGACGGCTCCGCGCCGACCGCCTAGGAGCGGGTCGCCCACACGTAACGGTGTTCCGGGCGGCCCGCGTCGCCGTACTTGAGGGTCAGCCTGGCCCGCCCCGTGCGCTCCAGGAGCTTCAGGTACCGCTGGGCCGTCTGGCGGCTCACCCCGGTGCGCTCGGCGATCTCCTGGGCGGACAGGGGGCCGTCGGCGCTCATCAGGGACTGACGGACCAGCTCCGCCGTGGTGGGGGAGTGCCCCTTGGGCAGATCGGGCTCCGACGGTGTCGACAGCGCCCCGAAGATGCGGTCCACCTCGGCCTGCTCGGCCTCCCCGCCGCCGTCTAGCGTGCGGCGCAGCTCGGCGTAGGCCTCCAGCTTGGCGCGCAGCCCGGCGAAGGCGAACGGCTTGACGAGGTACTGCAGCGCGCCGTGCCGCATGGCGGCCTGCACCGTGGACACGTCCCGCGCCGCCGTCACCATGATCACGTCGGTCTGGTGGCCGCGCCGCCGCATCTCCTGGACGACCGCGAGCCCCGTCTCGTCGGGCAGGTAGTGGTCCATGAGCACCAGGTCCAGCCGGGGCAGCGCCTCCAGCTGGCGCAGCGCGTCCGCGGCGCTGTGGGCCTCGCCCGCGACATGGAAGCCGGGCACCTTCTCGACGTAGGCGGCGTTGACCCGCGCGACCCTCGTGTCGTCGTCCACGACCAGGACCTCGATCATCACGACTCCTCCTTGGCGGCCTGCGGTACCGACGGCGCGCTCAGGACCGGTTCGGGGACCGGCTCGGCCAGCGCCTCCGGCAGGACGACGATGAACTCCGCGCCCCCGCCGTGCGCCTCACCGACGGTCGCGCTGCCCCCCTGCCGCTCGGCGAGCCTGCGCACCAGGGAGAGCCCGATGCCCCGCTCCCGGTGTGCCGGAGGCTTCTTCGTGGACCATCCCTCGTTGAAGACCAGCTCACGGTGCTCCGGCGGGATCCCCGGCCCTGTGTCGCGGACGCGGAGGATCACCGTACGTCCCTCGGCGCGCAGTTCGACCTCCACGCGCGCGTGCGGCTTGCCCGCGACGGCGTCCAGGGCGTTGTCCACCAGGTTGCCGACGACGGTGACGAGCCCTTGGGGGTCGATCAGCCGATCGGGCAGGCGGGTCCGGTCCGACACCCACAGGGCGACGCCCCGCTCGGCCGCGACGGTCGCCTTGCCCACCAGCAGGGCGGCGAGCAGCGGGTCCTCGATCCGCTCGGTCACCTGTTCCGCGGTGGCCCGGTGATCACCGACCACCTCACCGACGAACTCCACGGCGTCGTCGTACATCTCCAGTTCGAGCAGCCCCAGCAGCGTGTGCATCCGGTTGGCGTGTTCGTGGTCCTGGGCGCGCAGGGCGTCGATCAGACCGCGGGTGGAGTCCAGTTCGCGCCCCAGTTGCTCCAGTTCGGTGCGGTCGCGCAGGGTGGCGACCGCGCCGCCGTCGTCCGTGGGCATGCGGTTGGCGACCAGCACGCGCTGGCCGCGGACGGTGAGCAGGTCCGTGCCGACGACGCGTCCGGCCAGCACGTCGGCCGTACGGCCCGCGCCGAGCGCTTCGTCGGGCGTGAGGCCCACCACCGCGTCCCCGAGGCCCAGCAGGCGCTGTGCCTCGTCGTTGACGAGACGGATGCGGCCGGTGCGGTCCAGGGCGACGACGCCCTCCCGGATGCCGTGCAGCATCGCCTCGCGCTCCGACAGCAGCGCCGCGATGTCCGAGAAGGCAAGGTCCCTGGTCTGCCGGTGGACGCGCCGGGAGATGAGCCACGCCGCCAGCGCGCCGACGGCCAGGGCACCTCCGGCGTACGCGAGCAGCCCCGGGATCGCGTGGATCAGCCGGGCCCGGACGCTGTCGTAGGCGATGCCGACCGAGACGGCGCCGACGATGGTGCCGTCGCTGTCGCGCAGCGGCACCTTGCCCCGGGCGGAGCGGCCGAGGGTGCCGCTGTCGATCTCCATGACCTCGTGGCCGGCCAGGGCCTGGCCGGGGTCGGTCGAGACGATGCCGCCGATCTGCTTCGGGTCGGTGTGCGACCAGCGCACGCCCCGCCAGTCCATCACCACGATGTACTCGGCCTTGGTGGCCTTGCGGATCCGCTCCGCCTCCTTCTGCACCGGACCGTCCGGGGAGGGCGGCGTGTCCCTCAGGTCCTTCACGAGGTCCGGCTGCTGCGCGGTCGTCTGCGCGATCGCGAGCGCGCGGCGCATCGCCTGGTCGTCCAGCTGGTCACTGAGAGGCGCGAGGAACAACCCGGTCGCGAGGACCGCGACTCCCGCGGCGATCGCCACCTGCATCAGCAGCACCTGCGAGAACACCCGCCGCGGCAGGCCGAGGCGCAGGCGGCGTGCGGGGGGAGTGGGGCTCATACCCAAGAAGGTACGTGCGGCTGCCTGGCTGCCGTAACGGGTGTGGCGTGGATCTCTTGATCAATGCGTGGAGAGGCTGCATCGACGTCCGTGAAGTCGACGTCCGGGAGGCGACGACGCGGGAAGTCGACGACCGGGAAGGCGACGTCCGTGAAGTCGGCGTCAGGGGTGGACGGCGACGACAGCGCCCGTGACGGTTGCCGTCAGCTCGCCAAGGCCGTCGTCACCCTGGCCTCGCGCACCGCCACCACGTCCATCCGCGCGGGTGAACCGAGAACCGCCGCTCCGCAGCTCTCCGGGCGGGGCGGCAGGCCCGCGGCCTGGGCCACGTCGACGTGCCAGCGGCGCCCGTCCGCGTGGGCGACGGTGACCTCCCAGCACGGCGCCGCACCGGCCGTGCGGACGACGCTCAGCGCCTCCGCCGCGTAGTCACCGATCCTGCTGCGCACGGCGAGCTCGGCGGCCTGGCCGGGCCGTTCCCACGCCGAGTTGCCCCGGCAGCCCTCCAGGACGATCCGTCCCTCCCGCGCGCCGTGCAGCACCTCCTTGAGGGTGTGCGCCTCGGCCCTGCCGTACGCGTAGCCGTACGGCAGGACGAGCACCGTCGGGGAGAAGCGGTGACCACCCAGATGGGTGACCTCCCAGACGCCCTCGACCCCGGACGTGGCGAGTTCGGCCGCGAGGGGCCTGCCGAGGAGGGCGCAGCAGCGGTCGCGCTTGCCGTTGGTGCAGACGAGCGCGAGGGGGTCACCGTCGTGCGGGCGTCCGCCGAGCAGCGCGTCGAAGGAGCGGTGGTCACCCCGGCCGAGTGCGGCGAAGTCGAGATCGAGCAACTGCCCCGGATCCGAGGTCGTGGCGCTGCGCAGCCACACGTTCCCCGGCACGGTGTGGGCCACGTACACCCGGCGCGTGGCGGGCATGCGGCGGTCGGCGTGGCGCCCGGGGCGGCGGATGAGGACGATCCGTACGCCCGTGTCCTTCGCGGCCGCCTCCAGGGCACGTCCCAGCGCGGGGTCCAGGTGGCTCGAGGTGAGCGCCTTGGCACCCCACGGGCCGGGCTGTTCCAGCAACAGCCAGGTCCTCGCGGTGGCCGCGGTTCCCGCGACGGGCTCGTCGAGGTCCCGCGAGACGCTTGAGCACGTACTCACAGAGGTGAGCCTAACCTGAGTTGGCTCGCGGCTCCTCCCGGGCCCGCCCTGTCCTACTCCGGTAGTGGCTGAGGCGGCTTGGCGCCCGCGTACAAACCGCTCGGGCGCATGCGCATCGGGCGTTCGCCGTACTCCTCCAAGGCGTGGGCGATCCAGCCCGCCGTACGGGCCACGGCGAAGATCGTCTCGCCTGCTGTCGCGGGCATGCCGCAGGACGTCGTGAGCACGGCGAGCGCCAGGTCGACATTGGCGTGCAGCGGGGCGTGCCGGGCGGTGGTCTCGACGATGTCGCGGGCCGCGAGGAGGGCGGGCTCGGCCTTGGGGATGTCCTCAAGGGCGGCGAAGAGGGCACGCGCGCGTGGGTCCTCGCCGGGGTAGAGCCGGTGGCCGAGTCCCGGGATGCGGCGTCCGGCGCGCAGCTCCCCCGCGATCACGGGGGCCGGGTCGCCCTGGTCGAGGACGTCCTGGAGCAGCCGGTGGGCGAGTCCGCTGGCCGCGCCGTGCAGCGGCCCCTCGATGACGCCGAGCCCGGCGGAGACCGCCGCGTAGGCGTGCGCACGGGCCGACGCGGCGACCCGCACCGCGAGCGTGGAGGCCGCCAGGTCGTGATCGACCAGGAGGGCGAGGGCGGTGTCCAGGGCGCGCAGGGACGCCTCTCCGGGCTCCCGGCGGGACAGCCGGGACCACAGGCGGTGGGCCAGCGGGCCGGTGTCGGCGGTGTCGCGGCCCACCGGTGGCAGGGCGGCGACGAGGGTGGGGATGAGGGTGCGCGCGGTGCCGAGGACGGAGTCCTCGGACAGGTCGAAGCGCAGCGGGTCGGCGGTCGCGGCGGCGGTCGTCGCGACCCGCAGCAGGTCGGTGGGCGCCGCGTGTTCGGGCAGTGCCTCGACGGCGCGGCGGGCGACGGCGACGGAGGTCGCGGGCGCGGTGAACGTGCTGCCCGGGCGCAGCCGGCCGGTCCACAACCACTCGGCGACCTCCTCGTAGCTGTGCCGGGTGGCCAGTTCGACCGCGTCGACGCCGCGGTAGTAGTAGCGGTCGCTCTCGATGAGGGTGAGGCGGGTCCGTACGGAGAGCTCGCCGCCGGAGCCGGAACCACTCGCGCTCTCCCGCCGGTTGCGCCGGGCGAGCGCCTCGACCTCCCTGGCGTCGAAGGTGCTGCCCCGGCCGCCGGACACGCGACGGCTGCTGAGCTGGCCGCGGCTCACGTACGCGTACACGGTCTCCGGTTTCACACCGAGCAGCTCGGCGGCCTCTTTGGTGCTCAGCCGCCGTTCGGCGTCGAGGGGGGCGGGCTCTTGATCGCGCATGGGGGTCACCGTATCCGCCTAGCCGACCATTGACTCATGTATTGATCGAATCAATATTGACACAACTCAAGTCAAGCATGGACAGTCGAATCAAGTCCAGGGAGGAAGACATGTCCGTCAACAGGTCCGCAGCCACTCTTCTCGAAGCACCACGGGGGCTCGCCGGGGTCGTCGTCACCGACACCCGCATCGGTGACGTCCGCGGTCTGGAGGGCTTCTACCACTACCGGCAGTACTCGGCCGTCGACCTCGCGCGGACCCGCGGGTTCGAGGACGTCTGGCACCTGCTCGTGCACGGTGACCTGCCGGACGCCGGGCGCAGCGCGGCCTTCGCCGCCGAGACGGCAGCGCTGCGTCGGCTGCCCGAAGAGGTCCGGGCGGCCCTGCCGGCCATCGCGGCCGCCGGCGGACGCTCCGGCCCGCTCGCCGGGATGCGCACGGCACTGTCGCTGCTGGGCGCGGCCAAGGGCTTCCGCCCCGTGTACGACATCGACGCGGGGCGGCGCAGGCAGGACACGCTCGAGGCTGCCGCCGCCGTGCCCACCCTGCTCACCGCCCTGCACCGGCTGGGGAAAGGGCTCGACCCGGTGGA
Organism: Streptomyces olindensis; assembly: GCF_040645895.1. Classification (NCBI taxonomy): domain Bacteria; kingdom Bacillati; phylum Actinomycetota; class Actinomycetes; order Kitasatosporales; family Streptomycetaceae; genus Streptomyces; species Streptomyces olindensis. The sequence continues at coordinate 17,053 of NZ_JBEYZD010000111.1, forward strand.
GCCGCGCGAGGATCTGTCGTACGCGGCGAACTACCTGTACATGTTGACGGGGTCGGTGCCGTCCGATGAGCACGCTCGGGCGATCGAGCAGTACCTGATCTCAACCATTGATCACGGGTTCAATGCGTCAACGTTCACGGCCCGGGTCATCGCCTCCACGGGTGCGGACGTGGCGGCGTGCCTCGCCGGTGCGGTGGCGGCACTGTCGGGGCCGTTGCACGGTGGTGCGCCCAGCCGGGCGCTGGACACCCTGGACGCGATCGGCACCCCGGACCGTATCGACTCCTGGGTCCGTCAACGCGTCCTCGCCGGGGAGCGCATCATGGGCTTCGGGCATGCGATCTACCGCACGGAGGACCCCCGGTCCCGGATGCTGCGCGAGGTCGCCCAGAAGTTCGGCGGCCCCCGGGTGGACTTCGCCGTCGAGGTCGAGCGTCACGTCGAGGCGATACTGGCGGAGCTGAAGCCCGGCCGCGAACTCCACACCAACGTCGAGTACTACGCGGGCGTGGTCATGGAGCTCTGCGGCCTGCCCCGCGAGATGTTCACGCCGACGTTCGCCGCCGCGCGCGTGGTGGGCTGGAGCGCCAACATCCTGGAGCAGGCGGAGGACACGAAGATCATCCGGCCGGTGGCGCGGTACGTGGGGCCTGAGGCGCCGGCGCCCGTGCCCGCCTGAGAAGAAGACGCCGCGGCCCGGCACCTCCCCCGGGGGCGGCGCG
>NZ_JBEYZD010000112.1:0-17213 GCF_040645895.1 Streptomyces olindensis
ATGACCCTGGTCGGCGGCCCGCGCGTCATCTTCCTCGACGAGCCCACCACCGGCCTGGACCCCCGCTCCCGCCACACCATGTGGCAGATCATCCGAGAGCTGGTCACCGGCGGGGTGACCGTCTTCCTCACCACCCAGTACCTGGAGGAAGCCGACCAGCTCGCCGACCGCATCGCCGTCCTGCACGACGGGAAGATCGCCGCCGAGGGCACCGCCGAGGAGCTCAAGCGGATCGTCCCCGGCGGACACGTCAGGCTCCGCTTCACCGACCCCGCCGCCTACCGGACCGCCGCCACCGCCCTGCGCGAAGCCACCCGCGACGACGACGCCCTCGCCCTGCACCTCCCCAGCGACGGCAGCCAGCGCGAACTGCGCTCCCTGCTCGACTGGCTCGACGCCGCCGGCATCGAAGCCGACGAACTCACCCTGCACACCCCCGACCTCGACGACGTCTTCTTCGCCCTCACCGGCGGCACCGGCGTCCCCGACCAGCCCAAGGAGACCGCCCGATGAGCACACCCCCGGCACCCGCCCGCCCGGCCCGGTTCTCCCTCGCCGTGCGCGACTCCTCCACCATGCTGCGCCGCAACCTGCTGCACGCCCGGCGCTACCCGTCCCTCACACTGAACCTGCTGCTCACACCGATCATGCTGTTGCTGCTGTTCGTCTACATCTTCGGCGACACCATGAGCGCGGGCATCGGCGGCGGGGACCGCTCCGACTACATCGCCTACATCGTCCCCGGCCTGCTGCTGATGACCATCGGCAGCACCACGATCGGCACCGCGGTCTCCGTCTCCAACGACATGACCGAGGGCATCATCGCCCGTTTCCGCACGATGGCGATCCACCGCCCCTCGGTGCTCGTCGGACACGTCGTCGGCAGTGTGCTCCAGTCGGTCATGAGCGTGGTCCTCGTCGGCGCCGTCGGCGTGGCCATCGGCTTCCGCTCCACCGACGCCACCGTCCTCGAGTGGCTGGCGGCGTTCGGACTGCTGGTGCTCTTCGCCCTGGCGCTCACCTGGATCGCGGTCGGCATGGGTCTGTCCAGCCCGAACGCCGAGGCGGCCAGCAACAACGCGATGCCGCTGATCCTGCTGCCGCTGCTGTCCAGCGCCTTCGTCCCGGTCGACACGATGCCGGGCTGGTTCCGGCCGATCGCTGAGTACCAGCCCTTCACCCCGGCCATCGAAACCCTGCGGGGCCTGCTGCTCGGCACCGGGATCGGCCACAACGGATGGCTGGCCGCGGCCTGGTGCGTGGGGCTGGCCGTGCTCGGCTACTTCTGGTCGACCTCCAAGTTCAACAGCGACCAGAAGTAACCGCCATGCCGCACGAACCGCTCCCCGCCCGAGGGCGGCGCACCCCGACACCACGTCGGCGTACGCCGCCCCGCCGGCGTTGTCGGCGAGATCACAGTCAGGGCGAGGGAAACGTCACAGCCGTGCCCTCTGCTGCTCCTTCGTGCTCGTGTCCTAGCATCCGAGCATGACGGTCCTGCCTGACGACGGGCTTGAGCTGGCCGGCGAGTTCCCTGACGTTCCCCATGAGCAGTGGCAGCGCCTTGTGGCGGGTGTGCTGCGCAAATCGGGCAAGGACGTCGAGGGGGCCGAGGCCGAGGAAGCCCTGTCCACCGCGTTGGAGGACGGGTTGCGCACCCGGCCCCTCTACACCGCGCGCGATGCCTCACCCGAGCCCGGTCTGCCGGGGTTCGCGCCCTTTGTGCGCGGCGGCCGCGCCGAGGGGAACACGGTAGGCGGCTGGGACGTACGGCAGCGGCACACGACGGCCGACCGCGACACGGTCCTCGCGGACCTGGAGAACGGTGTCACCTCCCTCTGGCTGACGGTCGGGGACGGCGGCATCCCGGTCGCGGAGCTCGGCCGGGTCCTCGACGGTGTCTACCTCGACCTGGCCCCCGTCGCCCTCGACGCGGGACGTGAAACCGAGGCCGCCGCGCGGGAGTTGCTGCGGCTGCACGAGGAGCGCGGTGTCGCCCGGGACGCGGCGCGCGGCAACCTGGGCGCGGATCCCCTCGGGTACGAGGCCCGGACCGGGCAGCGGGGTGACGTCGCGCCGGCCACGGAGCTGGCGCGGCTGTGCGCCGCGGAGTACCCGGGGCTGCGGGCGCTGACGGTGGACGCGCTGCCGTACCACGAGGCCGGTGGCTCGGCCGCCCAGGAGCTGGGTGCCTCGCTGGCCACCGCGGTGGCGTATCTGCGGGAGCTGACCGGGGCGGGCCTGAGCATCGAACAGGCCTGTGCGCAACTGGAGTTCCGGTACGCGGCGACCGCCGACCAGTTCCTGACGATCGCCAAGCTGCGGGCGGCGCGCCGGCTGTGGGCGCGGGTGGCCGAGGTCTGCGGCGCCCCGCGCGCCGGAGCGCAGACGCAGCACGTCGTCACCTCGCCGGTGATGATGACGCGCCGTGACCCGTGGGTGAACATGCTGCGCACCACCATCGCCACGCTCGCCGCCGGGGCGGGCGGGGCCGACGCGGTGACCGTGCTGCCCTTCGACCACGCCCTCGGCCTGCCGGACGCGTTCGCGCGCCGTATCGCCCGCAACACCTCGACGATCCTCATCGAGGAGTCGCACCTGGCCCGGGTGATCGACCCGGCGGGCGGCTCCTGGTACGTGGAGCGGCTCACGGACGAACTCGCCCACGCGGGCTGGGAGTTCTTCCAGCGGATCGAGCGGCTCGGAGGCATGGCGGCCGCGCTGCGGTCCGGCGAGGTCGAGCGGGACCTCGCGGAGACCTGGCAGGCGCGGACCGCGAAGCTGGCCAAGCGGCGCGAACCCGTCACCGGCGTCAGCGAGTTCCCGTTCCTGGCGGAGAAGCCGGTCGTGCGTGAGAGCGCGCCGGAGCAGCCGTCCGGCGGGCTGCCGCGGGTGCGCCGGGACGAGGCCTTCGAGGCGCTGCGGGCCCGCTCGGACGCGCATCTCGCCGCGACCGGCTCCCGCCCCCGGATCTACCTCGCCGCGCTCGGCCCGGCCGCCGCGCACACCGCGCGCCTCACCTTCGCCTCGAACCTGTTCCAGGCGGGCGGCATCGAGCCGGTCGCCGAGGGTACGTTCGCGCAGAGCGGCGCGAGCGAGGCCGTGCTGTGCTCCAGCGACGCCCTGTACGAGGAGCAGGCGGCCGAGCAGGCCGCCGAATTGCGCGCGGAGGGTGCCTCGCACGTGTTCCTGGCCGGGCGGCCCGGGGAATACCCGGGTGTCGACGCGTACGTCTTCGCGGGCTGCGACGCCGTGGCCGTGCTGTCCGCGACCCTCGACCGCATGGGAGTGTCCCGATGACCGCCCCCCAAGGCATCCCCGACTTCTCCGGGATCGAGCTGGGCGTCCCGGCCGCCGACGGCAGCCCCGACGAGTGGCGCACGGCCGTCAAGAACGCCTCCGGCGGGGACGACCTGCTGTGGGAGACCCCGGAGGGCATCGCGGTCAAGCCGCTGTACACGGGCCGTGACCTGGAGGGCCTGGACTTCCTGGAGACGTACCCGGGCGCGGCGCCGTACCTGCGCGGCCCGTACCCGACGATGTACGTCAACCAGCCCTGGACGATCCGCCAGTACGCGGGCTTCTCCACGGCCGAGGAGTCCAACGCGTTCTACCGGCGCAACCTGGCGGCCGGGCAGAAGGGCCTGTCGGTCGCCTTCGACCTGCCCACGCACCGCGGCTACGACAGCGACCACCCGCGCGTGACCGGTGACGTCGGCATGGCGGGCGTGGCCATCGACTCGATCTACGACATGCGGCAGCTGTTCGACGGGATCCCGCTCGACAGGATGACCGTGTCGATGACGATGAACGGCGCCGTGCTGCCGGTGCTGGCGCTGTACATCGTGGCGGCGGAGGAGCAGGGCGTGCCGCCGGAGAAGCTGGCGGGGACCATCCAGAACGACATCCTCAAGGAGTTCATGGTCCGCAACACCTACATCTATCCGCCGAAGCCGTCGATGCGGATCATCTCCGACATCTTCGCCTTCACCTCGCAGCGGATGCCGCGCTACAACTCCATCTCCATCTCCGGCTACCACATCCAGGAGGCCGGGGCGACGGCCGATCTGGAGCTGGCGTACACGCTCGCGGACGGCGTGGAGTACATCCGGGCGGGCCGGGAGGCCGGGCTGGACGTGGACGCGTTCGCGCCGCGTCTTTCGTTCTTCTGGGCGATCGGCATGAACTTCTTCATGGAGGTCGCCAAGCTGCGCGCGGCGCGGCTGCTGTGGGCGAAGCTGGTGAAGCAGTTCGACCCGCAGAACGCCAAGTCGCTGTCCCTGCGCACGCATTCGCAGACCTCGGGCTGGTCGCTGACCGCGCAGGACGTGTTCAACAACGTCACGCGCACCTGCGTCGAGGCGATGGCGGCGACCCAGGGCCACACGCAGTCGCTGCACACCAACGCCCTCGACGAGGCGCTCGCCCTGCCGACCGACTTCTCGGCGCGCATCGCCCGCAACACCCAGCTGCTCCTCCAGCAGGAGTCCGGCACGACCCGGGTCATCGACCCGTGGGGCGGCAGCGCGTACGTGGAAAAGCTGACGTACGACCTCGCCCGCCGGGCGTGGCAGCACATCGAGGAGGTCGAGGCCGCGGGCGGCATGGCCAAGGCCATCGACGCGGGCATCCCCAAGCTGCGCATCGAAGAGGCCGCGGCCCGCACGCAGGCCCGCATCGACTCGGGCCGCCAGCCGGTGATCGGCGTCAACAAGTACCGGGTGGAGTCCGACGAGCAGATCGACGTGCTCAAGGTCGACAACTCCTCCGTGCGCGCCCAGCAGATCGAGAAGCTGCGCCGGCTGCGCGCGGAGCGCGACGAGACCGCCTGCCGGGACGCCCTGGACGCGCTGACCCGGGCCGCCGCCGGCGAGGGCAACCTGCTGGAGCTGGCCGTGCACGCGGCCCGCGCCAAGGCCACGGTCGGCGAGATCTCGGACGCCCTGGAGAAGGTCTACGGACGGCACGCCAGCCAGATCCGTACGATCACCGGCGTGTACCGCAACGAGACCGGAGACTCCCCGAGCGTGGACCGCACCCGCACCCTGGTGTCCGACTTCGAGGAGGCCGAGGGCCGCCGCCCGCGCATCCTGGTCGCCAAGATGGGCCAGGACGGCCACGACCGCGGCCAGAAGGTGATCGCCACCGCCTTCGCGGACCTCGGCTTCGACGTGGACGTCGGCCCGCTGTTCCAGACGCCCGCCGAGGTGGCCCGGCAGGCCGTCGAGGCGGACGTGCACATCGTCGGCGTCTCGTCGCTGGCGGCCGGTCACCTCACCCTCGTCCCGGCGCTGCGCGAGGCGCTGGCCGAGGAGGGCCGCGAGGACATCATGGTCGTGGTCGGCGGCGTGATCCCGCCGCAGGACGTGCCGACGCTGCTGGAGATGGGCGCCGCGGCCGTCTTCCCGCCCGGGACGGTGATCCCGGACGCGGCGTACGACCTGGTCAAGCGGCTGTCGGACGACCTCGGGCACGACCTGTGATCGATGCCGACGCGTATGTGAAGGGCGTGCTCGACGGGAAGCGGGCGATCGTCGCCCGGGCCATCACGCTCGTCGAGTCGACCCGGCCGCAGCACCGCGCGCTGGCCCAGGAGGTGCTGACCGCGCTGCTGCCGCACAGCGGCCGGGCCCGGCGGATCGGGATCAGCGGGGTGCCCGGCGTGGGCAAGTCGACGTTCATCGACGCGTTCGGCACGCTGCTGACCTCGCTCGGGCACCGGGTCGCGGTGCTGGCCGTCGACCCGTCCTCCAGCCGCACGGGCGGCTCCATCCTGGGCGACAAGACCCGGATGGAGCGACTGGCGGTGGACCCGGCGGCGTTCGTACGGCCCTCCCCCACGGCGGGGACGCTCGGCGGGGTCGCCAAGGCCACCCGCGAGTCGATCGTGGTGATGGAGGCGGCCGGTTACGACGTGGTCCTCGTCGAGACGGTCGGCGTCGGCCAGTCCGAGACGGCCGTCGCGAACATGGTCGACACCTTCCTGCTGCTCACCCTCGCCCGCACGGGCGACCAGCTCCAGGGCATCAAGAAGGGCGTGCTGGAGCTGGCCGACGTGATCGCCGTCAACAAGGCGGACGGGCCGCACGAACGCGACGCCCGGGCGGCCGCGCGGGAACTGGCGGGCGCGCTCAGGCTGATGCACGGCAAGGACGCGTTCTGGACGCCGCCGGTGCTGCACTGCAGCGCCCGCGAGTCGACCGGCCTGGACGCGGTTTGGGAGCGCCTGGAGCAGCACCGCACGCTGCTGGACTCCACGGGCCGGCTCGCCGCCAAGCGGCGTGACCAGCAGGTCGACTGGACGTGGAGCATGGTCCGCGACGAACTCCTCGGCCGGCTGCAGGCCGACCCGGCGGTGCGGGCCCTGGCGCCGGTGCTGGAGCAGCGGGTCCGGGAGGGCGAGCTGACCCCGACCCTGGCCGCCGAGCGGATCCTCGGCGCGCTGGGGAGTTCCGAGGCAGCGGACTCCTGACCGGCGGAAAGCCACGGCCCCGCCGCACCCCCGGCAGCAAGCGGAACGTCGATTTCGCATACCCCGCTTGCATGACTATGCAAAGTGATACATACTCTTTCTATGTCCAAGGTCCTCACCTCCCTGCCCGCCGGCGAACGCGTCGGCATCGCCTTCTCGGGCGGTCTCGACACCTCCGTCGCAGTCGCGTGGATGCGCGACAAGGGCGCCGTCCCCTGCACCTACACCGCCGACATCGGCCAGTACGACGAGCCCGACATCGCGTCGGTGCCCGGCCGGGCCAAGACCTACGGCGCGGAGATCGCACGCCTGGTCGACTGCCGAGCGGCGCTGGTCGAGGAGGGCCTGGCCGCGCTGACCTGCGGCGCGTTCCACATCCGCTCCGGCGGGCGGGCGTACTTCAACACCACCCCGCTGGGCCGCGCCGTCACCGGCACGCTCCTGGTGCGGGCGATGCTGGAGGACAACGTCCAGATCTGGGGCGACGGCTCGACCTTCAAGGGCAACGACATCGAGCGGTTCTACCGCTACGGCCTGCTCGCCAACCCGCACCTCAGGATCTACAAGCCCTGGCTGGACGCGGCCTTCGTCACCGAGCTCGGCGGCCGCAAGGAGATGTCGGAGTGGCTGCTCGCCCACGGCCTCCCCTACCGGGACAGCACGGAGAAGGCGTACTCCACCGACGCCAACATCTGGGGCGCCACCCACGAGGCCAAGACCCTGGAGCACCTGGACACCGGCATCGAGACGGTCGAGCCCATCATGGGCGTCAGGTTCTGGGACCCCGAGGTCGAGATCGCCACCGAGGACGTGACGATCGGCTTCGACCAGGGCCGCCCCGTGACGATCAACGGCAAGGAGTTCGCCTCCGCCGTCGACCTGGTCATGGAGGCCAACGCCATCGGCGGCCGGCACGGGCTCGGCATGTCCGACCAGATCGAGAACCGGATCATCGAGGCGAAGTCCCGCGGCATCTACGAGGCCCCGGGCATGGCCCTGCTGCACGCCGCGTACGAGCGGCTGGTCAACGCCATCCACAACGAGGACACCCTCGCCCAGTACCACACCGAGGGCCGGCGCCTCGGGCGGCTGATGTACGAGGGCCGCTGGCTGGACCCGCAGGCGCTGATGATCCGCGAGTCGCTGCAGCGCTGGGTCGGCGCGGCCGTCACCGGCGAGGTGACGCTGCGGCTGCGGCGCGGTGAGGACTACTCGATCCTCGACACGACCGGCCCGGCGTTCAGCTACCACCCGGACAAGCTGTCCATGGAGCGCACCGAGGACTCCGCGTTCGGCCCCGTGGACCGGATCGGCCAGCTGACCATGCGCAACCTGGACATCGCCGACTCGCGCGCCAAGCTGGAGCAGTACGCCGGCATCGGCCTGATCGGCACCGGCAGCCCCACCATCGGCGCCTCCCAGGCCGCCGCGACCGGGCTCATCGGCACCATGCCGGAGCTGCCCCAGGGCGGCGCCGAGGCCATCGCCTCCCGCGGCGAGGTCTCCGACCAGGACGCCTGGCTGGACCGCGCGGCGATGGAGTCGGGCACGGACTGACCGCACGGCGGGACACGCACAAGACAGGTGAAGGCCGGCTCGACGGTGTCGAGCCGGCCTTCACGCTGTCACCACCGGGTGGCTCAGCGGGACGTGCCCGCCATCTCCGGAACCGGTGCGTCCAGGGCGTCCAGGCCGCGCAGGATGTCCTCCACCCGCTGCTTGGCGTCGCCGAAGAGCATCTGGGTGTTCTCGCGGAAGAACAGCGGGTTCTGCACGCCCGCGTACCCGGCGGCCATGGACCGCTTGAAGACGACCACGTTCGCCGCCTCCCACACGTGCAGCACCGGCATGCCCGCGATGGGGCTGGAGGGGTTGTCCGTGGCGGCCGGGTTGACCGTGTCGTTGGCGCCGATGACCAGCACGACCGAGGTCGCGGCGAAGTCATCGTTGATCTCGTCCATCTCCAGGACGATGTCGTACGGCACGTTCGCCTCGGCGAGGAGCACGTTCATGTGCCCGGGCAGCCGGCCGGCGACCGGGTGGATGCCGAAGCGCACCTCGACGCCCCGCTCGCGCAGCTTCCGGGCGAGTTCGGCGACCGGGTACTGGGCCTGGGCGACGGCCATGCCGTAGCCGGGGGTGATGATCACCGAGGTGGCGTCGCGCAGGAGTTCCGCCGTCTCCTCGGCGCTGATCTCCCGGTGCTCGCCCTGCTCCCCCTCGTCGGCCGCGGCGGCGGGCGTGCCGAAGCCGCCGGCGATCACCGAGATGAACGAGCGGTTCATCGCCTTGCACATGATGTACGACAGGTAGGCACCGGAGGAGCCGACGAGCGCGCCGGTGACGATGAGCAGGTTGTTGGCGAGCAGGAAGCCCGAGGCGGCCGCCGCCCAGCCCGAGTAGCTGTTCAGCATGGAGACCACCACCGGCATGTCACCGCCGCCGATGGAGGCGACCAGGTGCGCGCCGAGGGCGAGGGCGATCACGGTGACCGCGATGACCAGGCCCATGTTCGGGCTCGCCACGAACGCGATGGTCAGCCCCACGAAGGCGACCAGCGCGCCGATGTTCAGGACGTGCTTGCCGGGCAGCGTGAGCGGGCGGGAGGCGATGCGCGCCGAGAGCTTCAGGTAGGCGACGACCGAGCCCGTGAAGGTGACGGCGCCGATGAACACGCCGATGAACACCTCGGCGTGGTGGATGCCGAGCAGCGAGCCGCTGAGCTCGGCGTCGACGTCGAGGTAGCCGTTCCAGCCGACGAAGGTGGCGGCCAGGCCGACGAGGCTGTGCATGATGGCGATCAGCTCGGGCATGCCGGTCATCTCGACGACCTTGGCCCGCCAGAGCCCGATGCCCGCGCCGACGGCGGTGGCGACGACGATCAGCACCAGCCCGGTGGCGGAGATGCTGCGGGAGGCGAGACCGACCGTGGCGGCCAGGGCGACGACCATGCCGGCGATGCCCCAGATGACCCCGGAGCGGGAGGTGCGGTGTTGCGAGAGGCCGGCGAGGCTGAGGATGAACAGCAGCGCGGCGACGACGTAGGCGGCCTGGGCGGCCGTGTCTGTGGTCATCCCTGATCAGCCCTTCGAGAACATGCCGAGCATGCGGCGGGTGACGGCGAATCCGCCGAAGATGTTGATGCTCGCCAGCAGGATCGCGGCGAACGACAGGACGGTGACGGCGGTGTTCCCGTGCCCGATCTGCAGCAGCGCGCCGACCACGACGATGCCGGAGATGGCGTTGGTGACCGACATCAGCGGGGTGTGCAGGGCGTGGTGCACGTTGCCGATGACGTAGAAGCCGATGACGATCGCCAGGACGAACACCGTGAAGTGGCCGAGGAGTTCGCTGGGTGAGAAGGCCGTCACCAGGAACAGCGCGAGCGCCCCGGCGGCGACCAGGGCGTAGGAGGACCAGGCCGGGCGGGCGGGCTTCGCCGGTGCCTCGGCGGAGGCCTGGGCCGGCTCCTTCGCGGCGGCCGGGGCGGGCGCCGCGGACACCTGGACGGGGGGCGGCGGCCAGGTCTTCTCGCCCTCGCGGACCACGGTGATCGAGCGCTGCACCACGTCGTCGAAGTCGAGGACGAGCCGGCCGTCCTTGCCGGGGGTGAGCAGCTTCATCAGGTTGACGATGTTGGTGCCGTACAGCTGCGAGGCCTGGGCGGGGAGCCGGCCGGGCAGGTCGGTGTAGCCGATGATCGTCACGTCGTTGTCGGTGACGACGGCCTTCCCGGCGACCGTGCCCTCGACGTTGCCGCCCTGCGCGGCGGCCATGTCGACGATGACGCTGCCGGGCTTCATGCGCGCCACGTCCTCGGCGGTGATGAGCCGCGGCGCGGGGCGGCCCGGGATGAGCGCGGTGGTGATGATGATGTCGACGTCGGCGGCCTGCTCGGCGTAGAGCCGCGCGGCGAGCCGGTTGTAGTCGTCGGAGGTGGCCTTGGCGTAGCCGTCGGTGCTCACCTCCTGCTCGGCGGAGACCGTGAGGAACTCGCCGCCCAGGGAGCGGACCTGCTCGGCGACCTCGGGCCGGGGGTCGGTGGCGCGGACCACGGCGCCGAGGCTGCGGGCCGCGCCGATGGCCGCGAGCCCGGCGACGCCCGCGCCGGCCACCAGGACCTTGGCGGGCGGCACCTTGCCGGCGGCGGTGACCTGCCCGGTGAAGAAGCGGCCGAAGGCGTGGGCGGCCTCGACCACGGCCCGGTAGCCGGCGATGTTCGCCATCGAGCTGAGGACGTCCAGGGACTGGGCGCGCGAGATGCGCGGCACGGCGTCCATGGCGAGCACCGTGATCGGCCGCCGGGCCAGCTCCTCGACCAGTTCCGGGTTGAGCGCGGGGCTGATCAGCGCGATCAGTGTCGCCCCGTCGCGCAGCCGGCCGATCTCCTCGGTGGAGGGCCCGTTGACCTTGAGCACGATCTCGGCCTGCCACGGGTCGCCGAGCCGCGCTCCCGCCTCCTCGTAGGCCGCGTCGGAGAAGCGGGACGAGGCCCCCGCTCCCGGTTCGACCACCACGTCGTACCCGAGTGCGGCAAGTCTCCCCACGGTGGCCGGCGTGGCCGCCACCCTGGTCTCGCCCGCAGTGGACTCGGCCGGTATGCCGATCCGCTGGGGTTCCGGTTCCGCTGGGACCATCGTCTGCCTCTCCCGTCGTTCGAGTGCCTGTTCTCCATCGGTGCCCGCATCCTGCACGCTCGACGCGGTATTGGCGGCGGGCCGTGGTCACATGGCCGAGGAGGTCGTCCTCACACCGCCGAGGGGTTGCCGGAGGAGGCACTCGCGGGTATGGGGCGGCGGCGCCCCGCCTGTCAGCGCGTGAACAGGTCGGTCGTGCGTTCCTGGATCTCCCGCGGGGTGAGGTCCTCGATCGTCTGCGAGATCATCCAGAGATGGCCGAAGGGATCGGCGAGACGGCCGCCGCGCTGCCCGTAGTGCTGGTCGGCGACGGGATACACCACCGTCGCCCCGCCGCGCAGCATGGCCTCGGCCACGGCGTCGGCGTCCGACACGTCCAGGGCCATGATCACGGGGCTGCCGCCGAGGGCGGGCGGCGCCGGATCGCCGTCGTCGGCGTCCTTGACCGCGATCACCGTGCCGCCGATCCGCAGCATCGCGTGCACGATCCTCCCCTCGGGGTCGGTGTACCGCTCGATCTCCTCCGCGCCGAGCGCGGCCCGGTAGAACTCGATCGCCCGGGGCCCGTCCGAGACCACGAGCCGGGCGTAGAGGCGGGTGATGGCTGGTGCGTCACTGGTGTGCGTCATGCCCCCACGGTGGCGCGTCCGGCGGGCCGGGGATTGTAGAAATCGGTCGGACGGGCGAGGAAGGTCACCCGCCGAGCGGCACGTGGTTGGCGTCGAGCGGCGAGCGGGGGGCGTAGGCGCCCGGGGTGATGCCCGCCAGCGCGCGGAACTCGTGGATCAGGTGCGCCTGGTCGTGGTAGCCGCAGTCCGCGGCGAGGGCCGCCCAGTCCGGCGCCCCCCGCCCGGCGTTCACGCGCCGCAGCAACCGCTGGAAGCGCCGGACGCGGGCGTACCGTTTGGGCGGGAGCCCCAGTTGCCCGGCGCAGCCGCGGGACAGGCGCCTGGAGGTCCAGCCGAGCCGGTCGGCGACCTCGCCCACGGGCGTGCCGCGGTCGAGCAGCGCCGCGGCGTGGCGGATCGCCGGGTCGGGTTCCAGGGGGCGCCGGGCCTGCCGCAGCAGGGTCCGTTGCAGCTCGCGCAGGCAGGCTTCGGGGCCGCCGGCGGCCCTGGCCGCGAGCAGCCGCTCGCGCAGCAGCGCGCCGTCCGTGCCCCACAGTTCGTCGAGGCCGACGAGCTGGTCGCGGACCGCCGAGACGGGGGTGGGGAGGAAGGGGTGGACGCCGGCCGGGCGGAACGCCACCCAGACGACGGCGCGCTGCTGCGCCGGGTCGATCAGGGCGGGCTCGCTGTACGGCCCCTGGACGGCCGCGCCCCCGGTACGCCGGTCCGCGCCTCTGAGCGGCGACGAGGACAGGGCGTCCTCGTCCAGGTTCACCAGGAGCTGCGCCCCGCCCGTCGGCAGGGCCAGCTCGGCGGAGTGCCCGAACCGCCCCTCCACGTAGCCCAGGGCACCGATCAGCGGCCCGAGCGCGGGCGCCGCCGGCCGGATCGTGAGGGCGTCGGGCCGCTCCTCGGCGAGGGCGCCCGGCGCAGCAGCCGGATCACCGGTCGCGGGACCGCCCGTGCGTGCCATGCGTCCAGCCTACGGCCGGGCTGCGACAGGTCGCCCGCGCGCGTGGTCTCCTTGCAGTCCGTGGGTGATCACGAGCCGAGGAGGAGACAGCGATGGAACCGGGCGCCGCCCTCGATCCGCTCGATCTGAAGCTGCTGCAGGCGCTCCAGCTGGACGGGCGGGCGCCGTTCAGCCGGATCGCGCAGGTGCTCGGCGTCTCCGACCAGACCGTGGCCCGGCGGTACCGGCGGCTGCGCACCCGGGCGGGGCTGAGGGTGCTCGGCGTGACCGACGAGAACCGCCTCGGCCGCAGCAGCTGGGTCGTGCGGCTGCGCTGCACCCCGGACGTGGCCGAGCAGTTGGCGGGCGCGCTCGCCCGGCGCCGGGACACCTCGTACGTCAGCCTGAACTCCGGCGGCACGGAGGTGATGTGCATGATGAAGCCGCGCAGCCGGGAGGCCCGCGACGAACTCCTCCTCGACCGGCTCCAGCGCACCCCGCGCGTCACATCGGTCAGCGCCCACTGCGTCCTGCACCCCTTCTACGGCGGTGCCCTGGGCTTGCTGAACAAGGCCGACGCCCTCTCCCCCGACGAGCAGGCGGCGTTGTGCCCGCCGCCCGTCGCGGCGCCCGCGGGCCCGGTCGCCCTGGACGCGGAGGACGAGTCGCTGATCGACGTCCTGCGGCAGGACGGCCGGGCCACGCTCACCGAGCTCCAGTCGGCCACCGGCCAGTCGGAGGCCGTGGTCAAGCGGCGCCTCGCGTGGCTGCGGTCGACCGGCGTGCTCTACTACCGCGTCCAGCACGACGCCGGTCTGCTCGGCCACGAGGTGGAGGCCGTGCTGTGGCTCACGGTGGCCCCGGCCTCCCTCGCCTCCGTCGGCCGCGTCCTCGCCGGGCACCCCCAGGTCCCCTTCGCCGCGGCCGTCACCGGCCAGGCCAACATCTTCGCCGCGAGCCTGCACCGCAGCGCCGGGGACCTGTACACCTACCTGAGCGAGCAGATCGGCGCGCTCGAAGGCGTCCAGTCCGTCGAGACGGCGCTGACCCTGCGCCGCATCAAACAGCTCTCCTACGAACCGAGACGCACGGCCTCCGCCTAGGCGGTGTCCAGGTCGTCCACCGCCAGCCACACCGCCTGGTCCGGCAGCAGTACGCCGTTCGAGAGGGGGCCGCTGGAGAGGAGGACGGCCGAGTGGCCGGGCAGTGCGTACGGCTCGGCCGAGAGGTTCACCACGCACGCGAAGCCCGGGTCCCGGCCGAAGGACAGGATGCCCTCCGGGGCGTCCCGCCAGGTCATGGTGCCGTCGCCGAGGGCGGCGTGGTCGCGGCGGATGCGCAGGGCCGTGCGGTACAGCTCCAGCATGGAGGCCGGGTCGCCCGTCTGGGCCTCGACGCTCAGCCCGGCCCAGTCGTCCGGCTGGGGCAGCCAGGGCGTGGCGTCGGCGGGGCCGAAGCCGTACGGGGGTGCCTGGCCGGACCAGGGGATCGGGACCCGGCAGCCGTCGCGGCCCCGGTCGGTGTGGCCGGAGCGTTCCCAGATCGGGTCCTGGAGGGCGGACTCGGGCAGGTCCTCGACCTCGGGCAGGCCGAGTTCCTCGCCCTGGTAGACGTAGGCGCCGCCGGGCAGGGCGAGCATCAGCAGGGCGGCGGCGCGGGCGCGGCGGGTGCCGAGCGCGAGGTCGAGCGGGCCCTCGGGTTCGTACCGGGCGTTGGCGAGCCAGCTCCGCGCGGCGCTGCGGCCGTAGCGGCTGGGGTGGCGCATCACGTCGTGGTTGGACAGGACCCAGGTGGCGGGTGCGCCCACCGCGCCGAGCATGGCGAGGGAGTCGTCGATGACGGCGCGCAGGTCCTTGGCGTCCCAGCCGCACATCAGGAAGTCGAAGTTGAAGGCGGTGTGCAGGCCGTCCCGGCGGACGTAGGCGGCGAGGCGTTCGGGGGTGTCCGCCCAGGCCTCGGCCACGAAGGAGCGGTCGCCGGGGAACTCGTCGGCGACCTTGCGCCAGGCGCGGTAGATCTCGTGCACCTCGTCCCGGTCCCAGTGCGGGTGGTCCAGGTGCCGGCGGGCCTCGTCGCGGCGGGTGAGCGGTCCCGCCACCGCCGGTTCCGCGCGGGGCGGGAGGTCGGGCAGCTCCGGGTGCTTGATCAGGCCGTGGGCGACGTCGATGCGGAAGCCGTCGACGCCCCGGCTAAACCAGAACCGCAGGATCGACTCGAACTCGGCCCGCACCTCGGGGTGCCGCCAGTCGAGGTCGGGCTGCTGGGGTGCGAAGAGGTGGAGGTACCACTCGCCGTCGGGCAGCCGGGTCCAGGCCGGGCCGCCGAAGCAGGAGACCCAGTCGTTCGGGGGCTGTGCCCCGTCGGGTCCGCGGCCGGGGCGGAAGACGTAGCGCGCGCGTTCGGGGCTGCCGGGTCCGGCCGCCAACGCGGCCTGGAACCAGGCGTGCTGGTCGGAGGTGTGGTTGGGCACGATGTCGGGGATGACGCGGATTCCGTGCGCGTGTGCTTCCTCGATGAGCCGCTCGGCGTCGGCGAGGGTCCCGAACAGCGGGTCGATGTCCCGGAAGTCGGCGACGTCGTAGCCGTGGTCGGCCATGGGCGACCGGTACCAGGGGTTGATCCAGACGGCGTCCACGCCGAGCGACTTCAGGTGGGGCAGGCGGGCGCGCAGGCCGGCGATGTCGCCGACGCCGTCGCCGTCGCCGTCGGCGAAGCTGCGGATGTAGACCTGGTAGATGACGGCACTGCGCCACCAGGGTGCGGGGCGGGGCATGTCACTCCTCGAAGAGGACGGGGGCGGTGGCTATTTGGCGGCGCCGGCGGTGAGGCCGGCGACGATCCGGCGCTGGAAGAGCAGCACCATGACCACCAGCGGGATGGTCACGACGACGCCCGCGGCCATCTGGCTGCCGAACGGCGTCTGGTAGGTGGTGGCGCCGGAGAACTTGGAGATGGCGACCGTCGCGGTCTGCATGCCGGGCTTGTTGGTCATCGACAGGGCGATGAGGAACTCGTTCCAGGCGGCGATGAACGTGATGATCGCGGTGGTGAAGATGCCCGGCGCGGCGAGCGGCACGATGACCTTGCGGAAGGCCTGGCCGCGGGTGCAGCCGTCGATCATGGCGGCCTGCTCCAGCTCGTCCGGCATCTGCCGGAAGAACGTGGTGAGGTTCCACACCGCCAGCGGCAGTGTGAAGGACATGCTGGGGACGATCATCGCCTGGTAGGTGTTGATCCAGCCGATGTCCGTGAACAGCTTCAGCAGCGGCACGACGATCGACACCACCGGGAACATCGAGGTGGCGATGATCAGGGTCAGGATCAGCCGCTTGAACCGGAACTCCAGCCGGGCCATCGCGTACGCGGTGAAGGTCGCCAGGAGCAGGGACAGCGCGGTGGTGACGCCCGCGACGATCAGGCTGTTGAGCAGCGCCCGGGTGAAGCCCTGGGCGGGGCTGAAGACCGAGCGGTAGTTCTCCAGGGACAGCGGGGAGGGCAGCAGCGAGGTGCTGAAGATGTCGCTGCTGCGGCGGAGGCTGGAGACCAGCATCCAGTAGAAGGGGGCGAGGCAGTAGGCCACCACCGCGGCGATGCCCAGATACGGCAGCCACTGCCGCCACTTGGCGGTGAGGGTCATGCCGTCACCTCCCGTGCCTTGCGCGGCCTGCTCTTTCTCGCGCCGCCCGCTTCTCCGATGAGGTCGGCGCCGAGCAGCCGGACGAAGGCGAGCGCGATGAGGAAGACGTAGAGGAAGAGCAGGACCGCGTAGGCCGAGGCCGGGCCGAAGCGGACGTTGGACGCCTCGTTCTGGGCGAGCATCGACAGGGTCTCCACGGAGCCCTTCTGCGCGCCGATGAGGATGTAGGGCAGGTCGAACATGCGCAGCGCGTCCAGGCAGCGGAACAGCACCGCCACCAGCAGCGCGGGTTTCACCAGCGGCAGGGTGATCCGCCAGAACTGCTGGCGGGCGCTCGCCCCGTCGAGCCGGGCGGCCTCGTAGACCTCCTTCGGGACGAGTTGGAGGCCGGCCAGGACGAGCAGTCCGATGAAGGGGGCGGTCTTCCACACGTCGGCGATGACGACCGCGATCTTCGCGGAGAAACCGTCGGCGGTCCACAGCACCTGGTGTCCGAGGAGGACGTTGGCGATGCCGTCCGCGTTGAAGATCCACTTCCAGAGCAGTCCGGAGATGGCCGTGGGGATCGCCCAGGGCACGAGGATGCTCGCCCGCACCAGGCCGCGGCCGCGGAACGCCTTGTGCATGATGAGCGCCATGGCCACGCCGATCACGGTCTCCAGCGACACGGTGACGACGGTGAAGAACGTGGTGTTCCAGAAGGCGTTCCAGAAGCGGTCGCCGGCCTGGGTGAAGATGTCGGTGTAGTTCTTCAGTCCGACGAACGGCTCGGTGGAGCTGATGAATCCGGTTTTGGGGTCCAGTCCCTTGGGTCGTCGCGGCCGGCTCCGGCATCACGCCCATGGTCTCCATCGCCGAGTCCGTCCTCGCCGCAGACTCCCGCTCGACGGTCACCCTCCTCTACGGC